>JBCBCD010000269.1:0-8105 GCA_038530915.1 Bacteroidota bacterium | reverse complement strand
CAGCTGGCGACCGTTTCGCTCAAATCAATAAAAATGGTGAAACAATTATTCCTAATGGTAGAATCATAAAACCTTACGGCAATACTTTTATGGTGGCTCCTCATCCTTATGGTTTAATACTTAGCCCTGACGGAAAAACCGCAGTTACCGCTAATTCAGGAACCGGCCCCTTGTCTGTCTCTATCATCAGAGACGTTTTGAGTGCTAATCCACAAATTCAACAGGTGCCAGATGGAGTGAGAACGGATAGAGATGTATTGGCTGCAGTGTATATGGGTTTGGCCATTTCTCCTGATAATAAAGAACTGTATGTAGCCGGAGGTCAATCCAATATTATTTATGTTTTTGACATGGAAAGTGGTGAAAAATTGGCTGAGATAGATTGTAATTACCAGGACTCCTTAGTGGATTACACCCACGGATTTATTGGTGATATGGTATTAACGGGAGATGGTAGTCGCTTATATGCAGTGGATCAGATCAATTTTAAATTGTTAGAAATTGATCCCGTCAATAGAACACTTATCAATCGTACCGGAGTAGGACGCTATCCATTTGGAGTATGCTTGTCAACAGATGAACAAGAAGTTTATGTCGCCAATGTGGGTATGTATGAATACAGCATACTACAAGGCTTTGATCCAAGTCGAGCAAAGGAAACATCTACCACAGAATTACCATTTGCTTATTTATCCAAAGAATCTGAAGAGGGTAGGAGCGTCAATGATAGTTTGTTCTTCCCGGGTTTAGGAAAACCCAATTCATCAGATGCCTTTTCAGTCTGGACAGTGAATAGAGGTACAAAAGAAGTTACAGCGAAGGTGAAAACTGGTATACTAGTAGGACAGTTAATAGAAGATTTTCCGGCAGTAGGTGGTGCGAGTCCTAATTCATTAGTAGCTACTGAAGATTATGTGTTTGTGAGTAATGGAAACAACGATTGTATTTCTGTGATAAGTACAGAAAAAGATACAGTTGTAAATACCATTTGGCTAGGCTTGGATGATCGACTGGGAACCTTGCGTGGGATGATTCCGTATGGCATAGCTATTTCTCCTAATAAAAAGAGATTGTACGTAGCTGAAGCAGGTGTAAATGCTATAGGAGTAATTGATGTAGAAAAAATGGAGGTCATAGGTCACATTCCTGCAGGCTGGTTCCCTTCTAAGTTAAAAGTAAGCAATGACGGTACAAAGTTGATTGTAGCTAATGCAAAAGGCTATGGATCTGGCCCAAATGGAGGCTCTACTTTTGAGATGGGACCAGAAGGTAGTTCTGTGGGTGCCTTAATGAAAGGAACCGTTTCTATTATGGATATACCTTCAGATGAAGAACTAAAAGCATTGACCCAAAAAGTGATTGAATACAATTACGATTTTCGCAAAGTTGATGATCCAATTTTTGAAAGTAGAAAGGACAATCCGGTACCCCTTTATTCTAGTGCATCAGAAAGCCCTATCAAATATTTGGTTTTTGTAACCAAAGAAAATCGTACTTATGATGAAGTATTTGGGCAAATCGAAAATGGAAAAGGAGAAGGAGCAATGGCAAGGTTTGGCTTACAATCCAGCTTTGGCAATAGAGGAGGTACAGTGACTTTGGACAGTGTAGATGTGATGCCCAATCACTTAGCCTTAGCCAGGAAATATGCCATTTCAGATAATTTCTACGTAGATGCGGATCATTCAGCAGACGGTCACCGTTGGTTGGCTTGTACCTATCCCAATGAATTTGTGGAGACCAATGTTTCTGCCGCTTATGGTGGAAACAGAGGTATGAGAGCCAACTCTAAAGCACCTGGCAATTTAGCCATGGTAGGTGCCTCAGGAGCCATTCATCCTGAAGATTTCAACGAAGCCGGTTCTTTGTGGGATAACCTGGATCGCAATAAAATCAGCTTTTTAAATTTTGGTTGTGGAACCATGTTTGCGCCACACCTTTCCGGCAACCTCGATTACATGACTGGATATCAATATTCTATCAATTATCCGGTTTCTAAAGCTCTGTATGAAAATACTTCAAAGCTCTACCCAACATACAACATGGCCATACCGGAACAATACCGCATTGATAAATTCATCGAAGAGTTTGATGCCAAATACATCAATGGAACAGATTCTTTACCACAGATGCTAACTGTGATGATGGGGGCAGATCATGGTGCCGGTGAAAGACCGGATGCAGGCTTCCCATTTTTGCACTCCTATATGGCAGATAATGATTTGGCCTTGGGGCGTTTGGTGGAATATTTATCCAAAACACCTTATTGGAAAAATATGGCCATCATTGTTACAGAAGATGATGCACAAGGCGGGAAGGATCATGTGGATGCCCACCGCTCGTTATTAATGGTGATCTCTCCCTATGCAAAGCGAGATTACGTGAGCCACGATCACTCTAGTTTTGGTAGCATTTTCAAAACGTTTTGGCACATCCTTGGTATTCCCTATTTGAACCAATATGACGCTACTGCTTCTGATCTGGCCGATTGCTTTACGGCAGAACCTGATTTCAGTCCATATGAAGCGATTAGCATAGATCCAAGCTTATTTGACCCACAAAAAGCCTATGATCCAATGGATTTAGAGTTTGATTGGACGGCCTTAAAAGAAGGGCCTGGATTGGATGATGTAGAGTATTTAAAGAAGGAAAGTGATCGACAAGATCAGGAGAAAAAATAAATTTGTCATGAGTGAATGATGTACGACAGAGTCGTACATCATTCACTCATTAGAGCATTGAAATTATCAACAAGCATGAAAACAATTATCTACATAATAGTAATGACACTCTCTGTGTCAACACTTTTAAATGCACAGACCATCACCGGAAAAATTGTCGATGGTTCCACGCTAAGTGCAAGCGGTGATTTAACTGACCTACCAGGCATTAGCAATATATTTGTATCCATTCGAGGCATAGAGTTAGGTGCTTATACTAATGAATACGGTTATTTTTCTGTAGAAGCTCCGGCAAAAGGAACTTATCATTTGGATATCAGTCATATTAGTTATGAAACCGAATCTTTGCAGGTAGTTGTTGGAGAAAATGGATTTGAGTTTTCAAACAGTATTATTGTAATGCCGAAGGTCAACGCCATCGATGGTGATGTGGTTGTCACTGCACAAAGGACGACTAAAAGTTCTTTCAAATTAACTGAATCTATTTCAACGCTTACAGCCGGGCAAATTCGCCAAAATGGTTCTCGTTCTATGGCGGAAGCTTTGATTGGAACGACAGGTGTTTGGATGCAGAAGACCAATCATGGGGGTGGGTCTCCTTTTGTACGTGGCCTGACAGGCAATCAAACTTTGCTATTGTTGGATGGAATTCGATTAAATAATTCTACTTACAGATATGGACCTAATCAATATTTCAATACCATTGATGTATTAAATGTGGCTCAAGTAGAAGTATTGAGAGGTTCGGGTTCAGTTTTGTATGGAAGTGATGCTTTGGGAGGAGTCATACAGGTTTTAACACCTAATCCAACTTTTTCTTCTGATGAAATGCAAGTAGGTGGTTCTATAATTGGTAGAGTAATTAGCAATGATATGGAATTGGGTGGAAGAGGAGTCGTGGAATTATCTACGAAGAAAATGGCCCTCAGAGGGGGAGTGAGCTTGAGAAGTTTTGGCGATTTGGTAGCTGGAGGTGATCTAGGGACATTGGCTCCATCAAGCTACGATGAAAGAGCTGCTGACTTCAAGGGGCTATTTAAGGTAGGGGGTAAAGGCTTGCTCACCTTATCTTACAATGGTATATTCCAATCGGAAGTAGGGCGGTATGATCAAGTTGCTCAAAGGGGATACATGCTCTATCAATTCAATCCACAGGATCGTCAAATGGCTTATGTACGATTTAACCTAGATGGGAATAGTGCTATTTTCGATAACCTTCGAGTGACCGTTTCTTATCAAAATTCATTGGAAGGTCGAGAAAAAAGAAGAGTTGATTCCAGCACTTTCACCTTCGAAGAGGATGAAGTTAATACCATTGGAATGATTGCTGAGTTAAAGTCTACCTTAGGTGAACTTTCAAGCTTTATCACAGGGGTGGAGGTTTACGCAGACAAAGTCAACTCTCAAACCATTGATACCGATATCGATACAGGAGATGAAACAATTCGTAGGGGATTGTATCCAGATGATGCCAGAGCTACCAATATGGCGATCTTCACTTCTTATAATTATCAAGACGAGCAATTAAGCTTTCAGCTTGGGCTGAGATACAATACTTTCAATTTAAAGGTAAGGGATCCAAGTTTTACTGATTTTGATTTGACTCCTTCTGCCTTTGTAGGTAATATATCAGTTCGTTATGCACTTAATGAAACCAATGCATTGTTTGGTTCTTTCAATACTGCCTTTAGGGCACCAAATGTCAATGATTTGAGTAGCTTTGGAAGTTTTGATTTTGGTATAGAGATACCCAATAGAGAATTGTCACCAGAGCGCGCTGCTACTTCGGAATTGGGATACAAAATGAAGACCGATGATTTGATTTTTAACTTCACCTTATACAATACGCACTTGACCAATTTAATCAGCCGTATAAGAGCACAAGGATGGACATCTCCTACCGGAGAGGATATTTACACCAAAGAAAACGTAGCAGAGGCATCAATTCGAGGAGTAGAAACGGATATCAATTACTTCTTTAGTCCACAATTTTCAGTTTTAGGAGGACTTACTTATACCTATGGACAGAATACTTCTAAAGATGAACCCATGCGCCGCATCCCACCATTGAATGGGCGTTTGGCTTTAAATTATGTCAACCCATCTGGCTTGACAACACAATTAGAATGGGTGTATGCCGGACGACAGGATAGATTATCAGGAGGGGATATTTCTGACCATCGTATCGACTCCAATGGTACCCCCGCCTGGAACGTCATCAATTTAAAAATAGGCTATCAGTGGGAGGATTTTGTTATTAATGCTGGTTTAGCCAACATTACGGATGAAGCATATCGCATTCACGGATCAGGAGTGGATGGGGTTGGATTTAATGCTTGGGTTTCTGGTATGTTGAGGTTTTAAATTTTCACCATGGAGTCGTGAGAGTTGCATAGAGTACTCCATGCAACTCTTACGACTCCATGGTAAAAAAACTATTAACTCCAATCCCCATTAATTCGCATGGCACCATCTACACCACCTCCACCTAGTAGAGAAGTATTGGCCGCATTGACGATGGCATCTGCTTCAATTTTTGTAATGTCTCCTTTGATGGCTTTAATGATCATGAAGTGATGGTTTTGAGGAAATGATGCGTTTTTTTCCTATCGAAGATGATTTCTATTGGGATGCTCAGGTTGGCAACTGCTTGGCAATGGATGAGTCCGGTTCTAGCTTTTAAATTCAATTGATAATTCGTAGAATCATTCAGGAGGTATTGTTCTATCGTTTTAGTAGCAGGATCAACAATCCAATATTCTTGTATACCATGATTTTGGTAATCTTCAAATTTCACACCTCGGTCTCTGGTTTCAGTACTTTTAGATAAGACTTCGATGATAAAATCAGGAGTCGGATAGAACATCAAATCATCTGGAAAATCTTTGGATTGCTCTTCTTTGAAAAAGCAAATGTCTGGCTCATAATCATTTCGAGTCAATTGAATGAGTACTTTTTCAAACCCTACAAATCCCAAATCATTTTCAACAACATAAGTATCTATGATTTTGTAAAGGTTTCCGGTAGTTACAGTATGAATATTCTTCACAGGAGAATGAATGATGATTTCACCATTGATAAATTCAGCTTTTACCTGCTCGGTAATCTCCTCATAAAACAACTGCCTTCTTTTCTGTTCTTCTGCCAAACGATTATTCAACTCTTCAGCCAGTTTCGGAGCCTGAGGAAGGTCCAAAATTTTGGTGATTAAATCGTTCTCCATCTTTGTTGTGTTCATAATTTCAATTTAGAAGAAGAATTTACATGGATTTTGAGAATAAGTCAATCAAAGGTTAGGTGGAAGTATAGCCGGATGTGCTGATCGTGAGACTAGCGACAAACGCCGCTTTCCTGCTTTTGGTGAGTAGGATGTTGATGTTTATGCGAACTTGTCTATAAGTTTTTGTGGGTCACCGGATGAGTGATTAACATCAACAACTTCTACTCGTAACTCTTCTTCTTCGATGGTAAAGATGATTCGGTAAGACCATTGTAAGGCACGCCGATAGGTGATTTGTCCCTCGCTGATTTCCTGGAGTACTTCATGAGCATAAGGCGTATGTTTAAGCTCTTTGATTTTTTCCATTATGCCTTTTCGAACATGCTTGGCTACTTCATCGGATCGGGTTCGGCGTAAGTATTCAGTGATTTGACGTAGACTTTCTACTGCTTCAGGAAGTAATACAACATGGTAAGTTTTTACCATGTTCCCATCTGCTTTTCCAGCTCTTCGATGGTGATGTATTCACCTTTTTCACGAGCAGCTTTCACTTGTTCATCATAGATGGCTTTCATCACACTAGCACGTTTTGGTTTTCCTTCCACATCATACCCAATGACAGGATCCTCTTGTTCTTGCACATAAGTATTCAGCATGGCTTGAACGACTTTCAAGAAGCTTTCATCCTGGATCTTTTCCAACTGACTGTGGATCTGTTCTTTGAGTTGCGTTGGGCTCATAAACGGACTGTTTAAGGTTGTTTGCATAAAGATACTGATTTTGATAACTATTGTAAAGGAGAACTAGATGATAAGGAGCTAAGTCACATATTGTATTTACAAATCTTTACAAGGCCACCCAGTTTTATTCAAGTGACAATACATCATTTCACAGTATGCAATATCATCGGATGTAAAATAGCCTGAATCTTTTATTGCTTGTACAATAGAGTTAATTACTTTTTTAGATTGATCAATATTTAAAATTCTAATTTGTTGAACTTGATGTTGGTATACTAGCAAAACCCGAATCGAACCAAATATTAATTCACTGCCTTTATTATCATTTTGATTGTTAAGGATCAATACGGTAATTTTCTCTAAAAAACTTATGTTGCATTTCACGTGATCATAAGATGGGATTCCAGGAGAATTGACATAAAGTACTTCATTTATAATTCTTTTTTTGTAAGTAGTAGAATCTAGTGAAAAAACAAGTGGCACAATAAATTTATCTGTAAGGCCAGTATGCTCAATCAAAATTCCAACTAAGGTGTCAATATCGGAACCATTGGCAGCTTGTTTTTCATACTGCAAGTTTTTTGAGCAGCCACACAAAAAGAATGAAACTAAAATCGTTATTGATGGGATCTTATATATTAAGAGTATGAAATTATTTGATGCTTGCATCTTCACCATATTTTTGATCTTGTACTAATCATCGATTTATATTTTACCTCGATTTGTTTGGTTTTCACTTCCTTCAATTTACTATATCGGAATGTTATTAATGGTCAAGTTCTCTAAATTTACTACCTGTTTGCTTTTCATTGTTGAGATTTAGAGTTTGATTAAGAAACCCAAGCCTCATATGTCTCCACTATGATCCAATCCAAGTCTCCTTTCTCTAGTATGACAATTGCTCCATACCCTTTTCCTGCTGTTTCTAAATGTTCAAGTAGGACAATGCATTTGTTTCGCTCTTTATTTAGGTAGGGGATAAAAATGATTATGAACCCCAGATCATTCATACAAGTTTTAACTGCTGCCTTACTCCCTCGGTAAGAAGTATGCTGTAATCCATACAATTGAGCCAAATCAGCACTCATTTTTTCATAAGTGGCTGCCTTTTTGAGGGGAAGTGGTTTAAAGTTATCCCTTTCGAGCGCCTTATTATTTGAAAAGAACTGATTGATCACTTCCAATCTAAAATCATCATTTTTGGCACCTAATAGTAAAACTAAACATGAGTTGATCACTGAATCCATTTCTCCCCTGGCATCATCTAACAAAGCTTCCTTTAGGACTGCGTTGTAAATCTCTTTGGTCAATGCTTCATCATTGTTAAGTGAACAGCTTGATAGCAGAGAGTATACAAACACCATTGGTAGGACGATTCTAAGGGAAACAAACATTAAAAATGTATTTATTCTAATTGATTAGATGAGGTAGGAGTTGAAATTTGGTGTAAAAAGATTGTGCTTT
>JBCBCD010000268.1:0-8115 GCA_038530915.1 Bacteroidota bacterium | reverse complement strand
ATAATGCTTTATTCATTAAACAAGACATTATCGTAACTTTTGAGGTCATTCGCATTTGGTATAGTGATAAGGGAGAAAACGCTTTATTTTACACTTACGCAAAAGGACAAGGTAAAAGCTATGCTAAAGCTTCTAGTTTTGCGAGTTGGGAAGTCGATCAAAGACCGACGCTGACAATATATGTTTCAGGAAAAGTAATAGAATAAAATCCTCGATTATGGGAAAAAAAATGGACCACATCAATCAAAGATTGAGAGAATTCATCGAAAAACAACCGCTTTTTTTTGTAGGCACTGCCATGAGAGAAGGCACCATCAATGTTTCGCCCAAAGGCATGGACACCTTCAAAGTCATTGATGAAAATACAATTGTTTGGCTCAACCTTACAGGTAGTGGCAATGAAACAGCCACTCATTTACAAGAAAGCAACCGCATGACCATTATGTTTTGTGCGTTTGAGGGTAAGCCTTTAATCCTTAGATTGTATGGTACAGCGGTTGCGCATCATGTCAGAGATGAACAGTTTGATCAATATATTGATCTGTTTCCAACCTATACCGGCTCTCGACAGATCATAGAAATGTCTGTCGACTTGGTTCAAACTTCATGTGGCTTTGGAGTACCACTGATGGATTTCAAATCAGAAAGAGAAGAGTTAACCAAATGGGCTGAACGAAAAGGGAAAGAAGGGATAAAAGACTATTGGAAAGAGAAAAATACCATTAGTTTGGATGGACATGAAACGAATATATTGAATTCATAAGTTCCGGTAAATAATGGTGCTTACTTATATACGGAGATTCAATTTGATCTTTAGGGCTAAAGGTTTGTAAAAAAAATGTATTTTATGGCAATACATTACGTGAATGACAAAGAATACAACACATAAAACCCAAACTGAGCATAAAGTCCAATCAAATGCAAATGCTTACCAAAGCTTTGGTCCGTCATTAGAATCTCCGATTTATTTTCAGGACAACCGCCCATCCACTATAGCTCAAAGGCAAATACAAGAAGCAGCAAACAAACATAAGCCAACTCCAATACAATTTAAAAACCAAGCGCCTGTAACTAATTCGTCTCAAGTAATCATCCAAAGGATGAAGGAGGTTGATGTAAATGGAGATATCGGAGAGTTAAGCGCTGATGGCAAAGCTATGATAATAAATGGGAAGCTATTTATGTTAGAAGCAAATGCCAACCTACCACAAGTACAAATGTCTGGCAATAAGATTGGTCATGGAGCTTCTCAGGAATTAGGAGAGGGATCATTCATCAAATTTAATATAGGAGGGACAAGCATTAACTACAATGACAATGACTATGTGGAGATCATTCCAAAATTTAATTTAACAAGAGCTTTTGAAGGTGAATCTGAAAAGGCCCAAAGAAACAGGCAGACCTTAGCAGCCGCCGATGCAGGAGATACTCGCTCAAGATATTGGGCTCGTACTTATGCTCGCAATAGAGAAGAGTATTTAGATGATAGTATATTTCAACCTCTTTTTTCAACAGCAGGTAATAATCAAGCGTATTTTGGCGATGTCATTGGTGAGCCAGAAGGTAGTGGTAAAGACACTTTAGAATTCATAAACTTACTGGATCAGGAGCCTCATGAAAATATGTTGGAAATGATAAGTGATGAAGACTTTTTTAAAGACATAGAAGACTATTCCGATACCACTGCCAGAAGTTCAGATGATGATGATACCCCGATGGCAGGACCTGCTGATTGTGAAACATTTTCTGCTCTGGCAATGGGTGCTTTAAAAAAGCGAGCAAGAAGAATGTGTTACAATAAAGGTGGCAAGCAAAAGCTCCTACCCGAAAAAGATGATCCCATGGCAGAATTTTCAGCAATGTCTCCTTACAGAAACACTGTCACCAGAAATGTTGATGGGCAAGCGGTCAACCTACAAAACTCTCCTGGACAAGCATTAGTAGATGAAATGTTATATAAAAGTATTTTTGATTTCTTAAATGCAGAAGAAAACAGAGCCTCACTGAGCACAGTACATAAGACAATACCACCAAATCCCATCCATCCGATTTCACAAAGAGAAGTTAATATCCAACGATTTTACAAGCTAAATGAAAATGGCATTCTCACATTTAGTGATGAATTTGGTGGACCTTCAGATTTAAGTGTAAGCCAAGGAATGCAAACCATTAAAAATATGTATTGGGGAATGAGCCCTGAACTTCGTGCTAAATTCGATAAACAACATGGCATTGGGCAATATGCTAACCCAACAAGTGGAGAAGCTTATATGATTGCTACTCAGGATGATGCACCAGGTTTTCAAGACACCGAATCCGGGACCTGGAGTATGCATTGGGGGACTGTCATCCTTGATTTAGGAAGAGAAAAAATCACATTAGAAGGCTATGCAGAGCAAGGGATGCAAGAAAACCTTAGAACTATAGGTATTTTGGGGGCTTCTGAAATGTATCAGGTCAGAAATGCAATATTCTGTATGTACTCTGGTATCAATGAAGAAACTGGAGAACCTTATGAACCAGATAAAACTTTTCAAAAGCGCCACTTGGATACAGGTACTCATGGAAACAAAGCGATCACTTCCACCTTCATCATGGAATAACAATACGCATAACAATTATTACGACAGTCAAAGCAAAAACTACTTTTCTATTTATCTATCTACCTATTCAACAAATCTTCCATACACTCTTCCGAAAGCTTAGTGAAATAAAATTGGAAGTTGCGGGTTCTCATCATCGAATTACCTTCTGGCGAGTCAGGAAAATTGTCGATGTTGTGTGTCTTGTGTTGTGCCCATTCACACAAAACACACAACACAAGACATTTGCGATTCATTTATCCGTATTACTTTCTCTCTGCTTCTCGCTTTAAATCAGCAGCAAACTGTTCAAAAGCTTCATCAAAAGAAGGAATCATGCCTGCAAAAAGTGGGAATATCGGCCCCCCTATTTTTTCAGTCATTGAGAAATTGACTTTGCCATCGGTAGTAGGTTCCAAAAGAAAGTTTCTATTGCCCATGCTATCTCCCCACACCAATTTTTGACCAGGAATAGCTTCCTTTATTTTTAGATTGAAAGTTCTCTTTGGATCAAGAGTACTTACCAATTTAATTTTTTCTCCTTTTTTGATTTTTCCTTCCAGGGATACAATAGTAGAATTCCAACGTGGAAAGTCTTTGCTATTGGTTAAAATATCCCATATCGTCTTAGTATCAGCATCGATTAGGATAGTAACACTTGTTTGTCTACTGAAAGTTTTCTTTTCTGTGGAGGCTTTGCCGTTTTGTCTCATAGGTAATTTTAATTTAAGGATAATAAAACAATCAGTGCTTTGACGTATTCACTGAAAGGAAGGATAGGATTTTAGTCCTTTTTTTCTAAATATTTTTCCATCACCTTACGATTGTATTCTAAATGGTGTAATTGAAGTTCGTGTGCAGGGGACTTATAAGGATCTATTCCCTTTAAGACTTCCATCCGAAGTTCAAAAAGTCTTTGCTTACTGGCTTTTTGGGCTTCTTTTACCAGTTTGATCTTTACCAATTCTTCCTGAGTATTTTGTTTTGGATTGAAAATGCCATTGATTTCGGAGCATTGATGACAGATACCTTCCTTATTAATTAGAGCACACCTGCCTTCAAAAATATCAATCATTTTTGATCGGGCTGAATGCAGATGGTATTTTACCAAAGCCTCAGTAGTTTGCAAGATGATAGCAATTTCAGAAATCTTAAACTCATGAATATCTTTCAATAAAAGACAAAGGTGCTGATTAATAGGAAGCGATTTAGCTATGCAGGTAAAACAAAAAGCGATGTGTTCTTTGATTTCAAACTGAGCATAGGGTGAAGTATTAATTACCTCCATTGTCTTGGCTAATGCTGCCGGATCTGACAAGGCAGCTTCCCTGCAAATATCTGTAACCGTTTCCGGCCACCTTTTTTGCTTTCGCAGAAAATCAATGGTCAAGTTCGACCCAATGGCAAAGATCCAGGTTTTTAGTGACGACTCCCCTCTGAAAGTATCTAATTTATCGTTGGCCCTTATCCAGGTTTCCTGCAACAAATCCTCTGTGTCATGTACACTGGCTGTCATGCGCAATACATAGGACTTCAATTGTCCCTTGAATTGATCAAACTCCCTGTTGAAATCTTCGAATGATACCATGGTTTTAGTTTAGGGTTTAGGCACTTAACATCTAAACCGTATAATTACTTAATCTTGATTAAACAAAGTTACCCACTTTTCAGCAGGTTCCAGCCATTCCTTGAGGGGCTGATACAAAAACCCATGTCCTAAGCCTGTTTCTAATTTTATCTGCTGAAAACGTTGAGCTTCATAAGATCTCGACTTCCAATATCGATATGGTTTTCCTGCTACCTCATCTGTGATGTCATAAATACCGAGAACATATCCATGAAGACGCCAATCGTATTGTTGCTCCAGAGCATCATTATTGGCTCCCAAGAGCACATATTTGATGTTACTTTCATTAATGTGTGAAATGTACATGGCCATCACCGCTCCTTTAGAAGCTCCGACTACTGTAATCTTCAATTCAGGTACTCCGGCTGCAATTAATTCATTGATCTCGCCCGATATTTTTTCAGCAAACTCATAGAAGTCGGTATCTGTAGTTCTGACTTCGTTATGAACTTTTCCCAATTGCTTCAATGAGTCAATAATCTGATCGTATTGATAAGCTCCATATTCTTCATGGACGGCATTTTTGCCTTGCTCTTCTACTATTCTTCCATGCAAATAGAAAATGTGATTCTGGTCTAGATCGGGAGTACAAGCATCAAACAAGCTCATAAGTAGCAAAAGACCAACTGAATGTATCCACTTCATGATTAATCTTTTAACACGATTACTGCTTAATTACTTTTCTACTGATTGTTCCTTCTTTCGTATGTATTTGGATAACATACATTCCTGGCTCTAATTGATTGAGCGATAGAATGTCAGAATCAACATTATCAAGTGATAATACATTTTGTCCTAAGCTGTTAAAAATAGTAATTCGATCGATATCAATATCCTTATTGACACTCACAATCTTTATTAAGTCAGTAAAAGGATTAGGAACAATCTGTATGTTTTTGATAGCCGGCTCAACTTCATCAATATCTACCAAATTGAAAACTCTATTTACGGCTTCAAAGGCATCTAGTTTGCCATATCCCCATACAGAATTTGGAGTTGTTCCGGTAAACGAATCACTTCTTGCTGTTTCTTGTAAAATGGCCTTGATCTCTTCAGGACTCAAAGTGGGATCTATTTCCAACATTAGAGCAATTACGCCAGTTGTGATAGGTGCCGCAGCACTTACTGCTGTTTGAAGTCCATAAAAATTGTTGCTATTTTCGGCTACATTAAAAGAAAATGAGGTGTAATAATTATCAGGACTGTAGGCACCAAAAGACACTTCACCAGGGGCAGCCACATCCACGCCCAATCGACCATCCATAGTAGATCCTACACTTGAACCAATCCAAAGTTCTTCCACCTCTCCTTCTCCTGTTTTTGACCTTGCGATCCCATCTATATCGACCCAATCATTAGTAGCCACATAATTGGTGGGTGAAATAGTAGATAAGCAACTCGAATAACTATTGATACTTCCCCCATCTGCCACATTGGAAATAAAACGATTTTGGAAATTGTACCTGGAAGGGTTCAGGTATGCATTGACCTCTCCATCAGAATCTACCTGTGTCGCTTCTAACCTAATTTTATAAGTTCCTATTGCTCCAGAAAAATCTATCAACAATTGACGTTGATCAGAACTGGAATTGACGAACTCCACATTAGATCCACGGTGAAAAATACTGATTTGAGTGATTTGTGTGTCTTTGGCATCATTGGCATTGGCCGGAGGATCAAAAGGTCCCTCCACATTGCCATTGGGTCTTACTATACTGAGATTGAAGCGATCTTGTTCCGAGTACCAAAGGGTAAGTCTTAAAAATCCAGCTTTGTCTTTCCGAAATTCAATTTCTGAGGTTTGACCTTCGGTTAAGTTCAGCTGAGCATGATTATTAGCACCTCCATCATCTCCTACTCCACATACAAATGGATGGCCTTTGGCCACAAAATCATCAACAGCTGCACAAATTTCTGTACTACCATCTGTCAAATCTCCCGTAGAACCTATATTAAGCAGAGTTACCGAAGGCATGCCCAGTTCTTCTATTTTATCACTGGCAAATTGAAAGCCGGTAGGAATTAAAGCAGGATTAAACTGTCCTGCCTGGCCTGGATTATCACCAAATGCAGGTACAAAGTCGCGAGTTACAACGATGCAGATTATTTTAGAATTATAAGCGACTCCTCTGAACGCTTCATTATCAGCTACTGCTGATCCATTGCCACACATGATACCTGTTGTAGCCGTACCATGACCAAAAATATCATTCGTCAAAGGAGTCCCTCCTGCTTCTAAAGAAGCATTGATTTCATCTTCATCATAAATAGTACCTAATCCATAAGGATTGTCAGCATCGTTGGCTCCTGTATTGTCATATAGATCAAAGATGTACTTGATTCTTGTTTTTCCATTTTCATCAATAAAATCCGGATGTGTGTAATCAATCCCTCTATCCATCATTACGGTTAGTACATCCTGACCACTAACGTTAAATGTCTCGTAAGCTTCATTGATTCTGGCTTCTAGCCTTGGGATGGGGCCTTGAGCCAATAAATAACTAGTGAAAAGTGAAAAAAAAATACAAGCGTAGAGTCTCATTATTATTTAGTTTTTATGCCCCTAAAATAAGCATAAAAACTTAAGATAATAGCCGCAGAAGAGACAAGAGTCATCACTGTACCCGGCACAAAATTGACAAAACCTCCAAGGTCCATAAAGATAAAATAACCTAAATCGGCAAGGCCACCTACTAGTGCACTGAGAAAGATGGCATTTACATTTTTACGCCAAATATATACTCCGCCAATAGTTGTAACTGCACCAAACCAAAACAAATTAAATCCATGTTGACCCAATACACCACCTAGTGCAGCAGGGTAAGCAGCCTGTAGAGACTCTGGTGCAACAGCATCAGCTATGCCACCAATAGCCATTGCAATATCTCCACTTGTAGAAAAATTAATGGTCATTACGCCAGCAAACATGTGTACGAGCCCCCATATTACCCACAATACAGCAGCAATTCTAAGTAAAAGCGTTATTGTTGAATCTTTCATAAAGTTTACAGCTTTTTAGGAAGGTAAGTTAATGCAGGGATACCGGCTACCAAGTGCATAATATTAACTAAAATAGCAGCTTTAAATGAAGCGACAGCAGGTACCAAAAGTGGAAAGATGCCATACAAAACCAAGAAGATTATGCCTATTAGTTTCCAAATTTTAATTCCTCTATTTCCATAATTGCTGTGTAAACCCCATAAAATCAAAGATCCGATAAGTGTCAAAAACAAAGTTGCTCCAAATGCTGCTCCTGCAAATTCAGCAGTAGGCATTTGTACTGTAGTTCCAGGTTGGAAAGGTGTTGCTAATATTGACCTTCCCAAAGTTAGCGCTAGGACAGCATTGACTACACCGGTAGTCACGCCAAGAATTAGTCCGTTTAATAGTATCTTTTTCATGACACTAAATTCGGACTTATGAAATAGACTCGCATTAATCTAGATTAAGAAATGAAAAGTGTGTTTAATGAGGGCATCTCATAACTCGTTTTGAGCCACCCAGGAAAGTTTTATTGGAATCCGGTTTACCCCAAAAAGCCTTGCTTTTTGGGGTAAACCGGATTCCAAAACACGCTATTTGCTGATGAAAAGGCACGAAGGGCATTTGATACAACTCCATTATTTTATTTAGACTTTTTCATTTTCCCTTTAACCGTACTTAAGGCTTCAGGAGTAATGCCCAAATAGGAGGCAATCATTTTTTGAGGTACTCTTTGTATGATGTCCGGATAGGTATCCAGGAAATGTTGATAACGTTCCTTAGCTGAAGCACTCATCAGCATGATGATCCGATCTTGTAACACACTAAGGCGACGTACCAATCGATCAAAGTCATGCTTCAACTTTTGATTTTCCTTGGGCGTCACTACTACTTCTGAAGCATTGGAAGATTCAGAAGTAGTAG
>JBCBCD010000267.1:0-8161 GCA_038530915.1 Bacteroidota bacterium | reverse complement strand
AGACCTGACTTCTATTACAAACAAAATATATGAGCTTGTGAAATACGGAAAAGGAGAATGGTTTAACGAAAATATTTTACCCTTCTGAGTCAATTCCTTGTAAATCTCTCTACTTTTTCTTTTGTAACAGAAGTCAGGTCTTCCTAAGATAACTGCATTATAAGATAGTATTTGGTCATAAATACTAATTATGTAACTCTTATGGATTTTTTCGTTAAAGTATTCCCTCTGTCTTCTCTCATAAAAAAGCTCATAGGGAAGATTCATATCTTTAGCTATATATTGATAATGTGCTTGCAGTTCTTTATTAAATTTGTTAATTGCCAAAAATGCTTCATCTGGAATTTCAGTCTGTTTATTTGTAGCTAAAATTATCTTTCCTATCAACTCATGGTTATCTGTATGAATAATTTTTATCGGAATGAAAAAGCTATCTAAGTTATCTATTGTCGATTTATTCTTATGGAAAACACTTGTTGTTTGACAACCGTTCACTATTTGAAAATCATCAATATCAAATTTATTACCTCCTACAATTTGTAATCTTTTAGTAACAACTGTTACTCCGTTATTTAGTAGTACAAATTTATTTTGAAGATTAGAGTTTTTTATTGATTTTGCTATACCTGTATTTACTGGATTTTTCTCTCCTTGAAAAGCTCTTACATTTTCATAAAAAATATTCTTCTTAATATTGCCATGTTCATTTTCGATTAGAGAAAGAAATTCCTTTCCAGAGATGTAACCAATGTATGCTTGTTGAACATCCTCAATATAATCTAAGCTCAAATGATTTTTAAAATGGATTGTTGCAGATGCAGAGCTTTGTATGTCTTTGTATGTATCAACAATAAAATCAGCACCCAAAAGTTCGATTTTAACGTTCCCTGCTTCCTTGAAAGAAGATTTAATTTCCTTTTCTCCTCGTCTGATAATCCCAAGTATCCTACCGTCATATTCAGGTTTCCCTGTAGTACAATAATGTGCTGTTATCTGAGGTTTATCTACTAATCTTATAAATTCAGGCTCGAATAATTTGTTAAAAACTGACCTAAAAAATTTCAATTCATCTTCTATTGGAATATCTGGTTCTTCACTTAAAAGATTTGCAACTGCTGTAATAAATTTAAGTATATCACCAGTTTCATATTTTTCAGAGGTTTTAGATTGAATAAAAACGAAGTGTGGTTCAATTCTTTTTACGAATTTATTTTCTTTTATTTCAATTAATTCCTCGATGCTCGTTATTAGTCTTTCATTAATAAATATTGCTATTGTATCAATTCCAAATGTTCCATTTTTATCAACATCAATTTCTTGAATAATCGTTTTATCCTCATATACCGCTTCAGGTTCTACCATTGAAATAATGAGATAATTAACTAAATATTCAAATGCTTTTGAATTATCAATATTTTCAATTAAGTTATCTTTTTTAAACTCGTCTAAAGTACCTTTAACTAATCTGTTTTTCATTTTGTAGTTTTATTTGTTTTTTTTTCATTATGTCCAACGGTCTTGCTATGCGACGTGGTGGCGTTTAGTCACCATGAACGTCATAGCCTGTGTTGGCATCAGTTTTATTTTTAATTCATCTTGTGTTTTTCTCTAAATTCCGATGGGCTTATTCCTTCCTTTTTCTTGAATAATCTTGAAAAATATTGCGGATATTCAAATCCCAAATCATATGCTACTTCTGAAATACTTTTGTTCGGATTCAATAAAATATTTTTGGCTTCATCAATCAAAAATAGTTGTAAATGTTCGGTTGTAGTTTTGCCTGTTTCTTTTTTTAGCGTATCACTCAGGTAACGTTGTGAAACTGACATCTTTTCCGCTATTTGGTCAATGCTTGGAATACCTTTTTCTTGTAGTTGCCCCGATTCAAAATAGCTATCTAAGTGTTCATTAAATTTCTCTAAAAAATCATTAGATAGTTCTTTTCGATTTAAAAATTGCCTTTCGTAAAAACGATTGGCATATTTTAAAAGGGTACTCAATTGTGAAATGATTATTTCTTTGCTGAATTCATCTTGGTTATTGTGATATTCTATTTCAATATTTTTAACGATGGATTCTATCTGTTTTTCTTCTCTTGGAGAAAGATGCAAGGCTTCATTCACTGAATAGGAAAAGAACCCATATTTCTTAATCTGATGTGCTAATTCAGTTCCTTTCAGAAAATCTTCATGGAAATTAATTGAAAATCCTTTTTGTTCAAATACTGCAGTGCTATCCCATTGCATGAATTGTCGAGGGGCAATGAAAATCAATACTCCATTAGTGAAGTCATATTTTGTCCGTCCATAGCTTAAGTTTCCTTTGACAATCTTCTTTAAACTGATGGAGTAACAGTCATTAGTAATCGGAGGTGAACTCTCTTTCGGACAGGGCATAAAACTATCGCCCTTTGCTGACAATACGCTCAACATTGGATGTTCAGGTCGAGGTAATTCAATATAATCGAAATAAGCTGATAGCGTTTTGAAATGTTTCATAATATCTTTCAATATTCTTTTTCTACTGATATTAATTGTTGATTATAGGCATCTACTCTGGCGTAAGCTGTACCGTCAATCAACAAAATGACGACTAACATAGCAATAGTTGTAATCAAACTTGCTCGCCAAATAGGTGTATTAAGGAACATAATACCAATAGCACAGACAGCAATAATTATTGGAATTGCCGTAAAAACTATGGTTTTGTATTCTTTTAAAGTTGCTTCAGCACGAGCAAGTTCAGATTCTACAAAACCTGACGCATCTTGCTCGTAAGCAACAGGAAAATTGGCTAACCTTGATTTATTGGTAAAAAATAATCCAAGTCCGATAATTGTAAGTAGGACACCTGCTACTAAAGTAGGAATGATATAAGCTTTTGCCATTTCAGTTTTTCCAAATTGCCAAAATCCGATACTCGCCACTATGAATAGAACTCCAAAAAGAACAAAAAAAGGAGTTGAAAAAAGTTCAGACTTCGCCCAATCAGTTGATGCTTTTAAAATATCCATGTCTTTAAATTTTAGGGTTTTTGACTTAAATATTCCACTTTACTCTCGTTTCTTTTTCGGAAAGTTCCCATAATCTTTTAGCTACTACTTTATCTTTGGCGTGAGACTTTATAGGATGCGCTCCTACAGGACCAACCCAGTTATTTCTACCCGTAGGTCCATAAAAAGCACTTTGGTCTAAATCAGATTCAGTAGCACACATTAACATTGGATAAGCACCGTTTTCAGCAGGTTGTGTCAAAGGTGACAATTTCATCAGACCAAAGATGATTCGCATCATTAAACTTCCACTTGTAGCGATTAGTGAAGTTCTCGATGAACCTGGATGGCAGGCATAGGCTTTAACTTCGGTTTTTCCATCTTCTTTCAATCTATCCTGTAATTCGTAAATGCACATAATCTGTGCAAGTTTGCTTTGGCTGTAAGCGTCATTAGGTGTATAATCTTTATCCCAGTTCATATCATCAAACTTGATGGTTTTAAGCCCCATATCATACCCCATACTGCCAACTGTCACAATCCGCCCTTTGGATTTTTCAATTAGGGGAAAAAGCAATCCTTGTAGTGTAAAATGACCGTAGTGGTTTACGCCAAGTTGACTTTCAAAATTGTCAACCGTGAGTTTTCGGGTGGGTACTTGGGCAATAGCAGCGTTACAAATCAAGGCATCTATCCTTTCCACTTTATCAAGTACTTCTTTAGCCGCTTTTCTTACAGAAGCCTGTTCAGCCAAATCCATGCTAATATTCAGCACATCAATATTATTACCCAGCTTTTGCTTTAAAGTGTTTAGGGTTTCTTCCTCTTTTTTGGGATTGCGATTCAGCATCACCACTTTTGCACCTTTGGATAATAGTATTCGAGCAGCTTCAAATCCTATTCCGCTTGTAGTTCCTGTTATGACGTATGTTTTGCCATTTATAGCCCCTATTCTTTCGGGAGTCCAACCTTTTTTGCCAAATTTATTCTGTTTCATTTTTTAATTGTTTTTAGTTTTTGAAAAGAATATCGCAAAGGTAGGAGTGGAACTATTTTAATTTCTTACACGGAATTTCGGTTCTTGTATACTTTTTGGTTTTTTTTCTAATTGATGCTAACGGTTTGGCTATGTGCCGTGCGACGTTAGGAGCATGGACACCATAGCCTTTGTTAGCCACAGTACTTCCTTCTACCTTCCATAAATTTTTCTGTAAAAATACTCCCCACTTGGATTTGCTTGTCGTGAAAAATAACCATGTAATAGTTTAGTTTTCTGAAATTCTTTTAATTGAACATACAAGTCTCTATTCTTCTTTAAAATCTCTGTCCGTTGCTCTTTGTCTATCAGCCCTAATTTGAACTCTAGCTCTAATAATTGGTCGTGTGATAGCTTAATATTCCTCCTAAATTCTCTAGCTAGATTTTCAAAAAATATATGAGAGTAACCTACTCCTAAAATATTTGATGCTTCCATATAAAATTGGGTGTATTTTGGTGTGATGCTATCGTCTTCAAAATTGAAGCTTGGAGCAGGCATTTTTACAATTTCCCCATTTTCTAGCTGAACATCCACAAAATTTTCTGAATCGTTTTTTTTCAAATTTTCCTCTATAGAAATAGAATTCTCATTCAAAGATTGCTCAATTTGTCGCAACACTTCTGCCGCCGATTCTTCGTAATACTCAAGTTGACTATTCGTTGGATTATTGATAGAACTTATTATTTTTTCGAACAAAAGCTCTAAGTGAGATGCTATTTGAATCAAATTTTGCCAAGATTCGTCATCATAGCTCCACTTTCTTGTCATTTCTCTCACATTATGGATTCTTTCTTTAAATGACGGATGAGAATTAGATGTCTCGAAGCCTAATGCCTCTAGTCCTGAAAAAATCAATAATCCGAATTCAATTCCAACATATCTCAGGTTGTTAAGAACTGGATTTTTATCGACTCGATTATTATACACTCCCAAGACGATTGATGCAGCAATAGCATCGCTAACAAATTCGCTAAAATGTGGATGATCTTCTTTTTGGATAAATCCTTTGAAATCGCCGAAGGCTAATCTTTCAATTAATTTCTGTGAACTCAACTTATCTTCATTGGGAACAATTACATGAGCTAGTTCATGAGCCAAAAAAAAGCTCTCAACTTCTGTAGCGATTATACTAGCTATTTTTATCTGATATTCATCAATCTTGTATTCTGGTCCAAAAGATTGCCCCGTTTCTTGAAACCACCAAAATATCTCTGATACAATTCTTATTGTGTCATCGAATGACTCTCCTGCTTCAACACCCAATTTTTGATCAGCTATTCGAGTAGAAATTGCTCTTACAACTCTATAAACAAATTCCGACAACCCTGAATGGATTACAACTGCAAAATCATTTTCCGCTACTTCTTTTACAAATGCTTGTGGATCACTTTTCTGGATTTCAGCAAAATTGATTGTACCGTTATCTATCTTGTGCTTTATAAGTTCAGGTAGCCTGTCTCCCAAATGACCAACTAGCCTATTGGCTAAATCTTGTTCATCTCCTATTTTCTTAATAGCGTATTCAGCTTGCAGATGCCTTATATAGGTTAGCGAATCCACTTCTATCCTTTTTTTACTAGTTTAATTTTGATACTTGAACTTACCTGTATTCCTACATTTCCAATTAGACTAATACTTCCGTCTGCTCCAAGCACGCAATTAAGTTCTACTGATTCTAAATCTAAATTCTTGGTCTCTACATTCTCTTCTCCCAATAAGTGGTCAAATTTCTTTACAAGATTTAGAATATTTTTCCCCACAACTTCTGAACTCACATCTGCGATAGAGTTTTCAATAAGTTTTTTCCCAAATTTCGGGAGTGCATAGTCTTTGTCAGACTCTTCAGGAACTTGGACAATGATAGAAATTTTCTCGTTACTCATAATTTGTTTTTTTATTGTGGCTAACGTCCCCGCATACACGGCGTGACCAGCTTTTGCTGGGCATGACCGCTGTATGCAATGTTAGAGGCTGGCTTTTTTCAATTTATCCAAAAGTCCTTTTTTGAAATTTTGAATATTGGAATTATTATATTTTCTATCATACCACAATTTAATTGAATAAGCGAAAAAGATGCCCCCAATAGAGAAAGTCGTCCAACCAAAGAGATTTTTATTCCATTCTTCAAAAACTTGATAGGCTTGTGTAGAATCCCAATTTGCGTAGGATAATAAAACCAATCCTCCAAATAAAAATAGAAACAGACTCCCAAGTAAATATGTGTTTGATTGTTGTCTCCAATTTTTTATTTTTTCGTCGATAAGTTCATTTTTGAAGTTGCCCACCAATTCAGTTTGTTTACCTGTAATTGAAACCTTTTGAAGATATTTCTTCATGTACTTGGATTCGTAAAGATTTCTGAATTCATATTCGTGGTCTTTAAAAGAATGGATTAAATTTTCTTCTTTGTTTTTAAAATTTGGTTCTTTAAGAATGTCGAATACAAATAACTCTTTAAATCCTTGGACTAAACTTATGAACACAATATCAACCAATAAATATTTCTTTTCACCCGTTAGGTCAAAAATGTATTTAAAATCTTTAGGAGAGGATTCTATTCTTTTTGTTACTTCTTTTTCTAAATCTTTGTAAACGATAAATTCAGGTGTGTATGAGTTTATTCTTTCTTTAGCAAATTGATAAAACTCTTTTTGGTTTTGAGAAAGATTGACAGTTCTCTTGACACTTCCATTCCAATCTTTGATGAAATATTCTCCATTTGCTAAATTATTGATTACCTCTTCAATTTCTGAAATCACTTTTACAAACTCCGCTTTTTTATTATTGAGAGTAGTTTGACTTGGGAATACAACAACCAATTCCACATTAGTTTTCTGTTTATCGCCTTCTTTGTGTTCTTCATGAATAAAATGAACAATTGCGTTGACATAAACATCAGGATTCTTTGACGTAGAAAATATTTGGACTTTATTCATTTTGTTTATTTGTTCCAGCTAATGATTCTGTTTCTTCCATACAATTTTGCCAACCCAAGCGAATCTATTGACTCGCTAACAGTTGAGCCAATTCCACAACTAAAAGTTGCTCCTTCTGAATTATTATTTTTAAATAATTCACGAATTTCCTCTAATTCACTTTTTGAGAATCTTCCTTTTTTCTTTATCAATAAGTCGTCACCTCCAATAATAATGATTTCATATTTTGGGTTTTTAGATAATTCTTTTTCAATTATTTGCATAGCCATTTTTAGTGATTCTGAAAATTCTTTGGCTTGCTCAATCTTACCATCTCTGAATAAGATTTCGATTTTGTTTCCTATTCCATCTCCGTCGAAAAATGCATACATATTATTTTTTTTGTTTAATTGTTTTGATTTTTTTCTTTCTGCTTGCCTCTAACGGTTTGCTAGCTGCCTTAGACGCAGCGAAGCAAAGCGGCTATGGTCAGCTAGCTTTTGTTATCACCAGGCTTTGTTTTTTCTCAATTCGAATCATCCTGGTTGTGTCAAAATCTAATTTCAATTCAAGTTCTATATAATTTTCTTGCTTCATTATTTTACGGATTGCATCTGTCTTAAATTCGAAATTTATATTTTCTCCCTCTAGCATCGCAATCGCACCACTTGTTCTAACTCCAAAACGTATTAATTTGAATTCAAACATACTGCTACGAGCAAAATGTCTATCATAGTTTCCCCGTACGGTTGTTAGCTTATCTACTAACGTAATTTCAGTTCCTATTTGATCACCAATCCATTGTATTGTTGATATTAATTCCTCTCTAAATACATCTGTAAAATGGAAATTTTCATAATTTATTGGTTCACATATTTCATCTAAATTGGTTGGGTCGCCATTAAAAGTCCAAAGTTCAGAGTCAATCCCTAAACTCCTCTTTTCCCAAAAATATGTTAATTGTCCATTCCTATAATTAGCCGTGTAGGGAATTAATTCTACATTTACTTTTGCCTCATAACTATTTGGCATTTCTTTAATAAAATTTTCCATTTTTTCCAGCCAGTCGCTTAGATCATCTTCTAATTGTTTCACGGACATTCCAAAACTCACTATAATTGACCGATAAGCTATCGTTACAGTGTTTGCTTCTTCAGTTGTTGGAATGTTTATAGAAAAAATATCCCTTGGAAGTATTGGCCATTTATCATTTTG
>JBCBCD010000266.1:0-8172 GCA_038530915.1 Bacteroidota bacterium | reverse complement strand
CAACCAAATTACTAAAATTGAAAACCTGGAAAATCTCACCCAACTCTCTATACTTCACCTTAATGACAACCAAATTACAAGCTTAGAAAGTCTATTGCCTTTTATTAAAAAAGACTATGATATTAATCTAGATCGAACTTATATAGGAAAAGAAATTAGCATTGGCGGAAATCCAATAGAGATTCCGCCTTTAGAAATTGTTTCCGAGGGAAATGAAGCCATCCTCAATTACTTTGAGAAATTAGAAGAACAAGGGAAGGCTGAGTTGTATGAAGCAAAACTATTGATTGTAGGAGAAGGGAGAGTTGGAAAAACCACATTGGCTAGAAAGCTAATCAATACTCAGGCTAAAATGCCCAAAGAAAAAGAGACAACTAAAGGAATCGATATCCAACAAAA
The DNA here is from genome assembly GCA_038530915.1 of Bacteroidota bacterium. GTDB lineage: Bacteria > Bacteroidota > Bacteroidia > Chitinophagales > Saprospiraceae > JANQPA01. Next base: position 7,773 of record JBCBCD010000266.1, on the reverse strand, counting down.
GGCATTTAATACACCAACTGATAAAGACTTCACCATCAACATTTGGGATTTTGGAGGACAGGAGATTTACAAATCTACCCATCAGTTTTTCCTTACCAAGCGATCATTATACATTTTGGTAGACGATACCGCCAAAAATGAATCTAAACTGAACGATCCTTCTTTCAGCTATTGGTTGCAGACGGTAGAATTATTTGGCGATGGCAGTCCTTTACTACTGGTTCAAAATGAAAAAGCAGATCGTTCCAAAGACATAGATTTTGGTGCCATGCAATTGGAGTTTGGTTTCTTGAAAGAAAAGTTTCGAGCAAACCTACTCACTAACCGAGGCTTAAAAGAAATTTGGGAAGACATTAAATTTAGAATACAACAATTAGATCATGTTGGTCAGGCCCTTCCAGCAAAATGGGTCGACATTAGAATGACATTGGATACACTAGCAATTGACCAACCATATATATCTCTTGAAAAGTATTTTGACATCTGCATTAAAGACCATCAATTAAATAATGAAGAAGACGCTTTGGACCTCAGTCAATATTTACACGATTTGGGTGTATTTCTGCATTTCCAGGAAGATGGTACTTTATACCAAACCATCATCCTACAAAATGAATGGGCCACCAATGCGGTCTATAAAGTATTGGATGATGAGATAGTAAAAAGCAATAAGGGAAGATTTAGCAAAAAGGAATCCAAACGCATTTGGAATGAAAGTAAGTATAAACGTAAGTTCAATGAGCTATTGGCTCTGATGCTCCGATTTGAATTGTGTTATCAGCTGCCTGAGCCAAATACCTACTTAGTACCTGAGTTGCTTCCTGCCAGTCAACCTAAAGGTTTTGAATGGGATGAATCCAACAATCTTGAAGTACGGTATCAATATAAATTCATGCCAAGAGGCTTATTGAGTCGTCTAATCGTAAGGCTGCATGAATATGTCGAAGATCCGGATCAAGCCTGGATAACCGGTGTCGTATTAGAGAGAAAACATGTAAAAGCACTCGTAACAGAAAAACTAAATGCACTTTCAATAAAAATAAGAGGCCACAATAATAAGGAGTTTTTGATCATCATTTTAGAGGCAATAGATAAGCTAAACAGCACTTTCCAAAAAATCAATGTCAAAAAACTGATTCCTTGTAATTGTTCTTCTTGTAAAAAGTTGGGTAGCGACCACAAAAACTTTTTCGAGCATTCCAGGCTAGAAGAAAGATTGAAATTCAACAAACTCACCATCGAATGTCAAAATCCACCGTATAAAGACGTGGAAGTTCTTCCATTATTAGAGGATGTATCTTCTGATTCATATCAAGCTTTTACTCGCAAATATTTGAAAGACAAACCCATTGACAAATCGAAAAAATAAAGATATTATTCAATTATAATAAGGCCTTCTAAACATGTTATGTAAGCTTTACAAACTGGTAGTATAACTCCGCGTACCTCTGCGTAACACTGCGGTTCAAAAAATTGGTTTGATAATTTATTTTAAAAGCCAAGAAAATCGAACTAAATAACAAGATCACCTATAATCATAAGTCGCTGGCGGTCCTACAAAAAATGACTTCGCGTTTTTCTTCAAAGCTAAGTGAATGGGATGCTGCTGGTATTTTTGATAGGCTTCTTCACTTGCGAAGGTAGTTTCCATAATGACATTGTAATCTGAGAAGGCCCTGGGGTCATCCAAATCTTCGAATAGACCGACTTCTAGTACTTCGATTTCTTCTATCGCTTCCAGTTTCTTGATTTCTGCCAGTAAAGAGTCGATGGCTTCTGGTTTTACTTTGAAAAAGACGAGGTGAGTGAGTTCGTCGTCCTCATCTTCTGTGTCCTCAAGTTGTGCTTGGGCTGCTTCGAGGGCCGTTTGGGTTTGAGCGAGTTGGGCTTTGAGAGTCTCTAATTCTGACTGGTTGGAGCAGTTGAAGAATGCGAGTGTGATGAAAGTTAGAATGAGTGCTTTTTTCATGTTTTTTATTCACCATGGAGTTACATGGAGTTTCTTAGAGTGAGTTAAATATTACTTATTGACTCGATATCTTCTACACCTAGTTTATACATATTGTTGATAAGCTGATCTTTGAGGATTTCTACTACTTGGTGGCCACCATATTGTCCTAAGGCGGCGACTCCGTAGATAAACGCTCTACCCAATAAGACGAAGTCTGCTCCTAAAGATAACGCTTTTAGGATGTCTAGTCCGGATCTTACTCCTCCGTCAAAAACAATAGCCGCCTTTCCTTTGGTCACTTGCACAATTTCAGGAAGTGCTTCCAGGGAAGCTATAGCTCCATCAAATTGACGGCCGCCATGGTTGGAGACTACTACTCCATCAAAGCCTAGTTCAATGGCTTTCTCAGCATCCTTGGGATGAAGGACACCTTTGAGCAATAATTTTCCTTGCCATGCATCTCTTAATTCTTTGCAATATTCCCAGGAGAGTGTACCGCCCAATTCTCGGCTGACATACTCTTTGATGGACTTCACAGATTTGATTTTGGAATAATTTTCTACCATTTGCAATTTTGGGAAGCCATGTTTGAGGGTTTCACGCAACCATGTAGGATGGGTCAAAGCTTCCCAAATAAACCGAGGTGTAACAATTGAGTTGGCGCCTATCCCCGCTTTTTGCGTCCTTTCTCTGCGACTAGGGACAGGAATATCACAGGTAACCAGCATGGTGTGAAAACCATTTTGCCAGGCACTTTCTAGTAAGGACTTTCTAAAATCCAAACTGCGTGGAGGATACAACTGAAACCATCCCATATCACCAACATAAGGACCAATCGTTTCCGGTGTACGGGTAGCAACTGTGCTTAAGGTGTAAGGAAGCTGATATTCACGTGCCGTTTGTGCTAAATATACCTCCGTGTTGGGCCACATCAATCCTGTTAAGCCTATTGGAGCTATTCCAAAAGGTGCTTTGAAGTTTTGCCCCAAAACCTCCGTTTCAAGCTTGGGGTTGAGTTCTCCTTTACAAAACTGTGGCTTAAAAGTGATTTCTTTAAAAGCCTCTAAGTTGCGTTGGATCAATTGTTCCTTGCCTGTACCTGAGTCCAGGTACTCCCATGACACAAAAGGCATCCTTTTTTTGGCTTTTTTAGCTAAATCCCCTATCGTCAAATACTTGTGACTTAATTTGGCTTTTACTTGCTCGTATGACATCCAATTATTTTAATGCGTTTCTTTTACTATAATGGCACCTCCCCAATTGCCAGAGTCAGCACGAACACGGGTAGATCCTTCCGGTCGATTAGGAGTTCTTGCCACTAACCTTACTTTATAGGTTCCCGCAGGCAAATCATCGTAAACAGCCATTATGGACATAAATTCTGATGTATTGGTTCGAAGGATGGAAGCTTGATTCGAAAAATCAGAAAACTGGTCATCAACTGTTATTGCAAAACGAACGCCCAGTACATCATCAGAATTAAAACTACCACCTGATAGCCTGGCATTTAGGTGAATTTCTATGACCGTGTCGTCTCTTTCTTTGGTAAAAACATGGCTGCTATCTTCACTAATGGCCAGTGGAGTCCATTCATCAGTAATATCTGTGGATAAATAACTTAGACCGGTAAAACGGGTGTATCGCGATGTGAACCTTTCATTGACCAAGAGTCCGGTACTATCTGTCAAATCACTCACATCTTCCGGAATAGCAGGTGCATTGCTAACATCCTCGTAATCAACAGACTTAGCTATTTTAGACACTAATGCAAAAGGTACTGCCAACAATTGTGTGGTTCCCAATTCTGAAAAATTATCTCCTCCCTGATCGTCCACTTCTACTTTTAGAAAATAAGGGCCTGCTGAAAAATCAATGCTGCTGAAATCTCCACTTACATTTGAGCCCATTCCTATTTTTAAATTGACATGTCCTAATCTACTGGTAAGCACATTATGCGTTTCAGTATACAAGCTTTGGCCATCGACACTGGCTTGTAAAATGCTAAAGCGCATGCTAATAGTGGCATTTGAAATTACTTCTCCTTCTAGATTTCTGACAACAGCCTGATAAGCGAAAGCATCTTGAGATTGGGCTTGAATGGTAATCGCCCCTAAAAGTAGGATCAACAGGAAATAGAATCGTTTCATCGGTCTTGGTTTTAGTTGTGTTATAATTGAAGTTGTTTAAAAATAAGTAAATTTTCTTTTTCCTTCTTAACGTGCAGAAATCGCATCATCATTCTACGCCCTTCAAGTTGTTTTTTCTATATTTTGAAAATATCAATAAATAAGAAAATGGAAATTGACCATGGTTTTGGATTTCAGTTGGATAAAACACTCAAAAAGATCATTACCGTATACATCAAACAGTTTGAAAATATTGGCATCGATCTATCTATTGAACAATGGGTTATACTGCAATCTATTTACAATCTGGGTGAAAAAGCTTCTCAAGTAGAAATCTCAAAAACCCGATATCGTAATCGAGCAACTACTTCCAGAGTAATAAGTGGACTTGAAAGAAAAGGCTTGATCAGAAAGGAACGCTTTGAAGGAGATCAAAAACGTTTTCGACTAGTCATTACACCTGAAGGTACTCAACTGGTCGAAAAGGCTTTACCGATTGTTTATCAGTTGAGAGAGGTTGGAAAAGAAAACATCCATGAGGAGGAGTTCAATACCTTTTTAAAAGTGCTTGATCAACTGTGGGCCAATTACGAAGCATTTGAGAAGAGCTCCTAGTTGTTGGTTGTTGGTTTAGCGGAATTTATTCCGCGACAAAAACTAAAAACCAACAACAATTTCAAAGCACCTTCTGTATTTCCTTCTTCCAACCATTTTTTAGCCAGTTCATGAATCGCCAATAGCATAGTATGCTTATCATTAGCATATCTTTCGAACAAATCAGCCACTTCTTTTTTAGATAAAATTGTTATCACTTCATCTTTATTAGGTAGTTGCTCTACATTAGCCAGTCGGCCTAAATGGTTTCCGGTCAGTACCTCACTTGTTTGGACATGTATCGGCAATTGATCGACTCCAATGCCCTTTTTCCGCAAAGGCTTTGGTATTTCAAAGAGTGCAGCTCTACTTGCTCTAGCATACCAACTTCCTCCCATCCTGGCTACTAAATCTAACTTTTGTGTATCCAACATTTCCTTTGCATCAAGATAGGCTTCATTCATATGCATCAATACAACCCTTGCAACAATCAAGTTACCCGCCCCAGGTCCATCGACTAGTTCAATAATCTGATCGACCACACACTCAAAGGAAACCGGAGCTTCACCTACTCTAGGAGGCTTCACTTTTTTACTTTCCACTTGTGTAAAACCCGCTTTAACAAACTCATTGACTCCCTTCTCATATTCAGTACTAGTCAAAGACATTTGCTCTACCATGGCAAAATTGACTATGTTTATCACGACTTCCTTTACTTCTTTTACATTTTCGTAAGTGTGTTTGGTCGTATTGTCTCTTCCTCTCCTGGATGGAGAAAAAACCATAATCGGTGGGTTGGAACTGAACACATTGAAAAAGCTAAAGGGGCTGAGATTGACATGACCTGCTTTGTCAATAGTACTGGCAAAACATATTGGACGAGGAGCGATTGCGCTTAGTAAGTATCGGTGTAGTTCAGTTTGGGAAATATCTTTTGGGTTGATTGTTTTTATCATATCTGCTGTCTTTGGTCTCTAGTTTTTGGTCTTTTGTCTTTTGGAATAATATCAGACTAAAGACAAAAGACCAAAACATTAATCCAATGCAGGCAATACCTTATTCCTTACTGCTCCAAAACCTACTCTTTTTCCATCTTTTTCAGCATATCCTCTCATAGTGACGGTATCACCATCTTCTATAAAAGTGCGTGTACTTCCATCATTCAGCGTTAAAGGCTTTGTGCCTGCCCAACTCAACTCTAGCATGGAACCATATGCGTTTTCATCTTTACCGGAAATAGTACCTGAAGCCATCATGTCACCTACTCGCACATTACAACCATTCACTGTGTGATGGGCCAACTGCTGTGACATGTTCCAATACATGTATTTGAAATTTGATCGACAAACGGTCTGTGCTGTACCAGAATCAGGAGTTATAGCTACTTCTAACTTGATATCGTAATTCTTTTGACCCTCATATTCCAGATAGGGCAATACTTTAGGATCTTGCTCCGGTCCTTTTACCTTAAAAGCCTCTAAAGCGTCCATCGTGACTATCCATGGAGAGATGGAAGAAGCAAAACTCTTTCCCAGAAAAGGACCTAGTGGTACATACTCCCATTTTTGAATATCTCGTGCTGACCAGTCATTGAATAAAACCAATCCAAAAATATATTCATCGGCTTGCTGAGTGGAAATTCGTTCTCCCAATTGAGATTCTTTTCCAATGATAAAGGCTATTTCCAGTTCAAAATCAAGCCTTCCTGTAGCCTTAAAAACAGGTACTTTTTCTCCTTTGGGAAGTACTTGTCCTTTGGGACGTCGTATAGGTTCACCGCTAATTCCAATAGAAGAAGCTCGCCCATGATAACCAATGGGGAGATGCTTCCAATTGGGTAGCAAGGCATTTTCAGGATCTCTGAACATCATCCCCATATTAGTAGCATGTTCTATACTGGAATAAAAATCAGTGTAATCACCGATATATACCGGTAAATGCATTTTGGCATCCTCCCGTTTTACAAACAATTGTGGCTTATTCGCCAGTGGAGATTGATCATCCTGTAGCCATGTCTGAATGTCCGTTCTCACTTTTGAAGTTATTTCTTTGCCTAAGGCTATGAAATCATTCAATATAGGCTTTTGAAAAACACTGATGTCAAAGTCAAAAACACCCAATTCAGCAACAACAGAAAGATCTAAAATAAAATCTCCAATAGCCACTCCTGCTCTTGGTGCAGTGTTGGGAGTTGAGAAAATGCCAAAAGGCAGGTTATGGATTGAAAAATCAGAATTTGCAGGTATTTCGATTATCATATTTTTTTATTGTGGACTTGGTCTACTGAAAATTTAAATCATCTTTTTACAATACGATTAGGGTCTATAGTCTATCGAGAGAACGACTTGCTTTTTGAGGATTTTCATTTTCATTTCTTTTTCTCAAGTGATGAAAAGCGTAAGCCTGTCAGCAAAGTAATTATCCCCTTAGACCAGGCGATAGCCGATTAGACCTTTCGACCAAAGTGGATTTCATTATTTCCTATTTTCGGTTAACATGCCAAATATCTTTATTCTTCACTCTGATTAGGTTCCAGCCAAGATTGATAATATTTTCCATCGTCTATCTTCATTGCTTGTTCTGTCAACTGTAGCGGCTTGAAAGTATCGATCATTACAGCTAGTTCTTCCGTGCTTTTTTTGCCTATACTGCCTTCATATGTACCTGGATGAGGTCCATGCGGGATACCTCCTGGGTGTAAGGAAATATGGCCCGGTGCAATATTTTTTCTACTCATAAAGTCACCATCTACATAATACAGCATCTCATCAGAGTCTATGTTGGAATGATTATAAGGAGCCGGAATAGCTTGAGGATGATAATCATACAACCTGGGACAGAATGAGCAAATCACAAAAGCCTTTGTCTCAAAGGTTTGATGCACAGGAGGTGGCTGGTGCACTCTTCCGGTAATAGGCTCAAAATTGTGAATGGAAAAACCATACGGATAATTGTATCCATCCCAACCCACTACATCGAACGGATGTGTTGCATACACCAAACTGTGCAACATGCCCTGCTTTTTGATTTTGATGACAAATTCACCGGCCTCATCAAAAGTTTCTAATTGCTCTGGTAAGATGTAATCGCGTTCACAAAAAG
>JBCBCD010000265.1:0-8198 GCA_038530915.1 Bacteroidota bacterium | reverse complement strand
AGTTTCTAAATCGTACTCTGTAGAAACTTTAGTAAAGGATATCTTCATAAGAGGTGCTTGTAAAAATGTCACTAACATACAACCAATAGGTAGTGTTGATGGAATTGGGTATTTTTCAAATGGATCAGATGTATTGAATATCGAAGATGGATTAATTTTTTCTACTGGATTCATAGAAAGTGCTGTTGGTCCCAACTCAAGTACTCAGACAGGTGAAGATTTAACCCAACAAAAAGGAGATAAAGATCTTAATCTAATTGCTAGAGAAGATGTATTAGATCCGGTAGGTATTGAGTTTGATTTTGTACCAATTGATTCATTTGTAACCTTCCGTTATGTGTTTGCCTCTGAAGAATATTGTGAGTTTGTAGGAAGTCGTTACAATGATGTTTTTGGCTTCTTTGTGAGTGGTCCGGGTCTAGATGGTAACTTTTCTAACAAGTCTGTAAATGTAGCTTTGATTCCAGGTACAAGTGAGTTTGTAGCCATCAACTCGGTCAATCATTTAAACAACAAACAATATTATGTTGGCAACGAAAAAGAAAATGATGCTTTCGACTGTGAGTTCCCGTATACACCTAGTCCTTATGAAAAATTAATTGAATACGACGGTTTTACTACTGTACTGACATCCGAATTAAAATTGATTCCTTGTGAGACATACCACATCAGGTTGGTGATTGCTGATCGAGGGGATCAATATTATGATTCGGCCGTATTCTTGGAAGCTGGTAGTTTCTATATGGGAGGAGCAGCAGAGATTACTGCCCATGGACCAAATAATGGAGATGTAATTACTGAAGGCTGTTCTGATGGATATTTTAAATTATCAAAACTGGTGGATGCTGAATTGGATGAATCGTTTCCAGTTAGTGTGAAAGTTTCTCCTAAAAGTACGGCAAAAGAAGGAGAAGATTTTGAGTTTATCCCAAGAGATTATATCATTCCGGCGGGCGATAGTGCCATTTACATTCCAGTCAACGCATTTTTTGATAATGAAAGTGAAGCTTTTGATACTTTAATATTAGAATTGGACTACCCTTGTGAATGTTTGGAAGATGAAGCCTTCCTGGTTTTCGCTGACCCGCCACTTCTACAAGTAGATCTGGAAGATCAAAAGAGCTGTCCCGGGGATTCCCTTGATCTGATACCCAATGTTATTGGTGGTAATGGATCTTATTCATACCTATGGAATACCGGAGATACTACCAGCCAAATTCGGGTGCTGGCAGATGAAGAAAAATCTTATCAACTCACCATTTCAGATGACTGCTCTCAGGAATTGGTAAGAACCATGAGATTGGAAGTAGAAGAAGCAGGTACAGCAAGTATTAATGGAAATATTGAAATTTGCCCCGGTGAAGCAGCGAGCCTGGAAGTCCGTTTTATTGGCGAAGCTCCCTTCTCTTTTTCTTATTCAAATGGAAATGGAAGTACAGGTAGTTTTTCCGGTTTGCGAGCTGATCAAAATCCTTTTTATTTTGAGGTAACCGAAGAGGGGATCTATGAACTCACTCAGTTTTCTGATTCAAGATGCTCTGGTTTTACTTTAGGGCAAGCGACAGTAACCTCTAGTCGTGTGAATGTGAATATAGAAGTCACGCCTGCATCTTGTCATGATACAGATGATGGCAAAATAGTAGTAGATGTAATCACAGGAAATGAGCCTTACGAATTTGAATGGTTTAAAGAAGGTGCTTCCATTCAGCCTGGGGCTTTTTTTAGTAAAGGGATGTATACACTGGAAATAACAGATAGAAATGATTGTACCACTACCTACAATATAGAAGTTCCCGGCCCGGATGCAATTAGTGAAGTCACTTATGACTGTTCTTTAATTGATTATCCACTTACCATTTTAAGTGCTCAGGGTGGGACACCACCTTATACCTATAGCGTTGATGGAAATACATTCAAGGATAGCCGATTATTTGAGGAGCTGGAATCGGTAAAACTATACGATTTACAGATAAAAGATGCTCGAGGTTGTATTTTTGAACAGGCTTTCACCCTACCACCGAGGAGAAAAGATTTTGTCAGGTATCCCGAAGTAGAATACCTCAAGTTTGGAGAGGAAAAAGAGTTGACTCCTGTTTTACTCATAAATGAAGCCATTATTAGTCGGGTCAATTGGTTTCCTTCTACACAATTAGATTGTGGTACTTGTCTGGAGCCTACCATTACAGCTTTGGAAAATCAAACGTATCAAATCTTTGTAACCAATAACTTTGGATGTCTTGATACTTCTGTAGTCATTGTTGAAGTCGAACCCAGGATACAATCCTATGCTCCCACTGCTTTTTCACCTGACCGAGATGGAATCAATGATAGGTTTGTGATTTATGCAGACGAAAAACAAGTACAACTCATCAAGTCTCTTCAAATATATGATCGCTGGGGCAATTTAGTATTTTCCAATACAGATTTTCCACCCAATAGTGAAATGGATGGATGGAATGGGAGAAAACAAAACGTGGCCCTACCCGGTGGAGTTTACATTTATGCAGCAGAATTGGAATTGGTGAATGGAACAATGACGGAAATTAAAGGGAATGTGATGTTGGTTAGATAAAGTTGTTGGTTGTTGGTTTTTAGTTGTTGTATTTGGATGAGATAAATTCGATGTTCAACTTTAATAGATATCTTTGTCCTGACCATCAATCGGGTGGTCTATTTTTTGCCCCATACTTCCTGTAACATAGCTAGCTACTGTTTCTTTTTGCCTTTTTTACTTAGCTTTTCTGATGGCATAACTATCTCTTGTAATATTGAAAGAAATCTGGCGTCAGCCAAAGTAGTAAAAAACAGCAACCAATAACCAACAGCTAATTAGTCTTTTAAAAAAAAACCAAAACTGCCCGACACCTTCTCTCCTGGCTCCACCTTAATCAAGCCATCGCCATTATTAAAAGCATCCACATTGCAGGTCATAGGTTCTATGGCCAATGCATTTCTGTTAGGAGGTGTGAATAGCTGAACAAAATTGTATTTGTTGGTTCCGGTTTCTTGCCAATAACGCAGATAGCCTTTTTCTCCCTTCAGGCTTAGCTCGAAAGCACGGCCGTTGGACTGTGCAATGGCAAAACAATTATCCAACACTTCTACGCCTATAACTCGGCCATTTTCGTAAGTAGTATATTCGTATCTCTTTCCGGTGGGAATCATGCGCTCATCAATTCCAACCATATGAAGATCTTTAACATGTAATTTGGCTTGATCTACTTTTTGAGAAAGTTCAAAGTAAGGGTGCCAGCCCATGCCAAATGGTAAACTTTCAGGGCCATCATTTTGAACACTTAATATAACCTCAAAAGTGTTTTGATCTGTAATAGAATACCTTACCCAGAAAGTAAAGGGAAAAGGGTAATAACTGAGGCTTCCATCATATTGGTACATCAATTGTATGGAAGCATTATCTATTTCCAATTCGATTTCTGTGACCTCAAAATTATCAGAGTTTCCAAAACCATGTAATGCGTTTTGAGTAACCGGATCGTTTATTGGGAACTGATAGGTTTTGTTGTGCCATTGATATTTTCCACCGTTTAATCGATTGGGAAAAGGATAGAGCAAGGCATTTTTGCCCCAGTTGTTTAAATCTAATTCAATATCCGTTTTACAACAATCCAGAAAAGAAATATTCTTGAATTGTAAATCGATAATTGTAGCACTTTGCTCAGGTACAAGTGCTAATAAGGTTCCTGTTTGTTCGTTGACTAATACTTGTTTTTGGTACTTACCGAATTGTTCAATTTTATGTCGAAACATATTTTTGATTGTATATAGTTTTTAGGATGTAAGTGGTTGGACAAAAATAAGTAGTGTTTTTGATCGATCAGATTTTTAGAGCTGATTGAGGCGAATTCGCAAGGTGATTCATATCAGCTGAGCATTCAACAAAGAGCAGCTCTAAAAGATGACATCACAAAGTGATAATTATTTGTGTCCAACCACTTAGAATAGATATGGTGTGTAAAACATAAAACACTATTAAATTCATTTTTTCAAATTTAATAGGGATTTTTTTTGGAAAAAATAATTTAAGGCAAGTATTTTCCTTGAAGATTTTCAATATCAGTTCCAAAATCTTCATTCCATATAGGATGATGGAATTGTAATAGTTTACTCACCAGGTTAATCAAAGTCCCTTTCTCATTAGGTTGCAAATTACCAACGACAAGTTGGGATACCTGTTCCATTTTCTTTTGGGCTTTGCCCACTTCCTCAACACCCAGTTCAGTGATGCTTACTCTTTTTGATCTTTTATCGTCAGGATCGGGATATTCAGAGATCAGTTTATTTCTTTGAAGTCTTCTAATCACTTCCATACCGGATGAAAACTCAAGGTAATTGCGATCTATCAATTCCTTTTTTCTCATATCTCCAATCTCATTAAGAATAACAAGAAAAACAAAGTCTTGAGCACTGATCAATAAACTGTCTTTTAAAGCAGTTTTTACATAGTGTTTGGAATGATAATATAAAATGCCAATGCCACCTGCAAGCAAGTTGTTTTGTTCTTGTTCGTCTATGACTTGGCCTTCAGGTGAGGAAAGGGATGCAGCCAATTGCTGCTGTGAAAATTGGTCATTCAACCAAAGCCCGAAAGCTTGGAGATCCTCCTGTCCGGTTTCTATTTCAAATTGTCCAAAATAGTCGAGTAGGTCTTTCACTTTTTGATACTTCATCTTCTTTTATCTGCTGCTGATTTCTACCATCAATATACTAATTCAGATTAAAATAATCTGGATAGTGTTTTTTTATAGTAAATATTATGACTTTATAATGAACATTTCCTTTTTAAAGGAGTTTATCCATTGTTTTTGTTATTTAAAAATACTTTTTTCTATTTAAACAACTCATTTGAGCGACTGTTTACTCAAAAATTAAATTCAATGAAAAGGACCATTCTATTCTTCTTAGCCGTTTTTTGTTGGGCAAGTATGACCGCACAAAATGGAATCATTAAGGGAAAAGTTGTTAATGCTATTAACAATGAACCCATAGGTTTTGCAACTGTACTGATTGAAGGAACAGATAAAGGAACTACTACAGATATTGATGGTTATTACCAAATCGAAAATATTGTACCGGAGCTTTATAATATTAAAGTAAGTTTCATTGGTTTCAATGACAAAACGATTTTTGAGATACAGGTTACCAACTCAAAGCCAGCTATTGTTGATGTAGCTTTAGAAGAGTCTATTGAACAATTGGATGAAGTAGTAGTAAGAGCTTCTCCCTTTAAGAAAACTGCAGAAAGTCCTTTATCTCTCCGTACGATAGGAGTTGCAGAGATTCAACGAAATCCGGGTGCCAATAGAGATATTTCTAAGGTGGTACAAACCTTACCGGGGGTAACGTCTACTGCTTCTTTTCGAAATGATTTGATTATTAGGGGGGGAGCACCCAATGAGAATAGGTTCTATTTGGATGATGTTGAAATCCCCAACATCAATCACTTTGCTACTCAAGGTGCATCTGGTGGACCGGTAGGTTTATTGAATGTGAATTTTATCAATGAAGTTGATTTTTACAGTGCTGCTTTTCCGGCCAATCGGGGCAATGCTGCAAGTTCAGTATTTAACTTCAGACAACGCGATGGCAGAGATGACCGACTAGGGGCTACCTTCATGGCAGGAGCTACAGATGTAGGCTTGACCTTGGAAGGTCCTATTGGAGATAAAACGACTTTCTTGTTCTCCGTTAGGCGTTCTTACTTGCAATTTTTATTTGATGTAATAGGTTTGCCTTTTTCGCCAACCTACAATGACATTCAGGCAAAAGTTAAATACAAGATTGACAATAAAAACGAAATTACCTTTATCGGTTTGGGTGCCCTCGATCAGTTTGAGCTGAATTTGGATAACAATGATACCGAAGACAAGCGATTCTTATTAGACAATCTACCGGTTACACCTCAATGGAATTATACTACAGGTTTGGTTTACAAACGATACGAAGACAATGGATATTGGACCTTTGTATTGAGTAGAAGTATGCTCAATAATGAAGCAACCAAGTACTTCCAAAATGATGAGAGTGATCCTGACAACCTAATTTTAGATTATAAATCACAAGAAATTGAGAACAAACTCAGAATTGAAAATACCTTTAGAGCCAATGATTACAAATTCAACTTTGGAGTAGGTTTAGAATTGGTTGCCTACAACAATCGCACCTTCAATAGAATTTTCACCAATTCAGGCGCTCAGACAATAGATTACTTCTCTGAGTTTAATACAGAAAAATACTACTTCTTTGGCCAGGTCAGTAGAAAATACCTTGACGAGCGCTTATCTCTTTCTTTTGGATTCCGTGCAGATGGAGTTTCATATTCCGATGAAATGAACAATCCAATTGATCAATTTTCACCTCGGTTTTCATTAGGTTATGCAATCAGTCCCAGCTTGTCTTTCAATTTTAATACCGGAATTTATTACCAATTGCCTCCTTACACGATTTTAGGTTATCAGGAAGATGGTGTATTTGTCAATCGTGAAAATGGCATCAAGTTTATAAGAAATACACAAGTGGTTGCAGGTTTGGAACTGAATACAGCCGATCGTTCTAAATTGACACTTGAAGCTTATTATAAAAACTGGGACAATTATCCCTTTCTACTCAGAGATGGTGTAAGTCTGGCAAATCTTGGCGGTGATTTTGGTGTAATTGGAAATGAACCTGCTGTGCCAACTTCAGAAGGTAGAAGTTATGGCTTGGAGTTTTTGTTTCAACAACGCTTGTACAAAGGTTTTTATGGAATTGCATCCTATACTTTAGGGTGGAGTGAATTTCAAAATGCAGAAGGTGAGTTTGTACCCTCCTCTTGGGACTCAAGACACATCGTCAATCTGGCAGTGGGGAAGAAGTTTGGCAAAGATTGGGAAGTGGGTGTAAACTGGCGTTTCCAATCGGCCTTACCGATCAGCCCATTCTCAGATGCCAGTTCATTGGTGATTAATTGGGATGTAAATGGGCGTGGCATCAGAGATTTTAGTCAGGTCAATTCACTTAGAAATACAGCCAGCAATACCATTGACATTCGAATTGATAAAAAATGGTTCTTCAAAAAATGGAGCCTCAACCTTTATTTGGATATAGAAAACCTAACCGGTAATGCAGTGAATGTAGACGAACTAATTTTGGATCGTCCTTTAGATGCAAATAATGTTCCAATTGGAGATGGCATTATTGTTAATCCGGATGCTCCACTTGCTCAGCAGCGTTATGCTTTGAAGACGATTGCAGATGCACAGGGTACTACGATTCCGAGTATAGGGATTATGGTGGAGTTTTAATTTATGCTTTCATGTTTTTATACTCTCATATTTTGTAACAATCAATTATATGAGGGTATAGGAGCATGAATACCTTTTACTTAATCAGAGAGTCATTAAAACTAGTTAATTGGGCTATTGGAAACATCTACGAGTTGGTTGCGGATAGCAAATAAAACCAGTCCAACTGTATTTTTAACACCTGTTTTTGCGAGTAAATTTTTTCTATGACCTTCAACGGTTCTTTTGCTAATGAAAAGTTTTTTAGCGATTTCCGCAGTAGTCAATTCATTACAAATCAAGTTGAGTATTTCAAGCTCTCTTTTTGTAATGCCAATTCTTGTACTTATTTCTAAATTAAGAAGATGCTGACCATTGATGATTGGTTGACCCTTTAATAATGCTTTTGACACGTAGTCAGTAAAATAATAATCTTTTTCATAAACAGTTCGGATGGCTTTATGAAGTACTTCAGGTTCTTCATTTTTAAGGAGATAACTATTGGCTCCGGATTTCATGGTATGATTGATCAGTCTTTCTTCATCATACATTGAAAGTACGATAACCTTGATAGAAGGATACAGGCTATCAATAATTTTAATAGCTTCTATACCTCCTATTTTGGGCATTTTTAAATCCATTAATATCACATCTGGCTGATTCTTTTTTAGAGCATGGAGCAGTTGTTCTCCATCCTTGGCTTCTAAGGTAAGTTCAATATCCTCAAAAGATGATAATATTAATTTTAAGCCTTTGAGGAATAGCTTTTGGTCATCCACAATGGCAATTTGAATAGGGGAAACAAGCATGTAATTTTTTGTAAGTGATTAGTTTTTAGGAATTCTAATATTGACTAATACACCTTCACCTTTTTTGAAAGCAGGTTAAATTTTTTAGATGCAAAACTTAACTACCAAT
>JBCBCD010000264.1:0-8204 GCA_038530915.1 Bacteroidota bacterium | reverse complement strand
GCGCAGCAAAGCAAGCTCATTTGAATTATTTTTTTAAGAATATTTTTTGACTTACACTTCCCTCAATATTTCTCAGTGTGATAAAGTATGATCCTGTGTGGAAGTGTTCTAAATCTACCCAGCTAAACTTTTGGTTGATCTCTTGGATGTGCAGGATTCTACCCAGTTGATCTTGTAAAAAAGCAGTAACTGATCCCTTCAACTCTGGTAATTCAATGTAAAGTCTGCCTTGTGTTGGATTGGGGAAAATAGTTGAGTCCAACAACTCCTCAGGTGTATTCGTGCTTGTAGCAGCGGCAATATTAATTTCCATTTTGTTGCATCCTCCTTCATTAGTCGTCCAGTCGCCGCCTACACTTCTGATCCATGCCCTCATAATATATCCGGGGCCGGGCTCAGGAGATACGGGAGTCATCCAGTCTGAAGTACTCACATTTTTTATGGTGATAGTAGCAATACCTGTACCTGTTTGTACTGTGATGCGACCTTCACCCACCCATCTATCATTGGCATCTTTTAGTTCGACTGCAATATCCAGGTCACTACTTGCCGAATATTCGACCTGTACTTCATATTCTGTATCACTGATTAAATGATCTGGCAGTAGGTTGCAGTTAATAAATGTTTCTAGTGGCCCAACGACAGTAAGGTGACTCGTATCTGAAAAATTTCCGTCTTGTGTTGTTCCTATTATTTGTACTTCCCCGGGTTGAATGCCACTGACTAATCCTTTTTCATCTACAATAGCTACATCTGTATGGCTACTGATCCAACTTACGGTTTGCTTGGTAGCGTCGATAGGAGCAATCTCGGCTTGCATTTGCAATAGGTCATTAATAGAAAAACTAAAAGTATTCGGACTGACTGCAAAGTTGGTTATTGCTACAGGAGCAGCTTGTTCAACTACCTCAACGGTACTGATGGCTGTTAAGTTACTGTCAGAGGTAGAAACGGTTATTTCTGCTTCTCCGAGTCTCAAAGCGGTAAGATTCCCAAATGAGTCTACTGAAACAATGGATTCATCACTAGAAGACCAAACCAATTCATTCAAACTCGCATTTAGGGGGGTAACACCAGCCAACAAAGTAAATTGTTGATTGAGTTCCAATTGCTTGAATGTGGGTTCAAGCTTGAGTTCCATTGGTACTACCTGAGCAGTACGCGTGACAGGAGCACTGTGATTGAAAACCCTCAAACTCATGCTGCTAATGTGTCCACCTTGATCAGAATATTGAACAGTAATCACATTGTTAGATTCTATGAATGCAAAAGGTACCGGAATGTCTACAACTCCAAACCACGAGTCTTTAGGTGCTTGATCATAGCCCATATAATTCGATGGTACTTGTATCAATTTGCCGTTTAAGGTGACTTTAGGGGTAAGGCTTCTTCCATGAGCTCTACCCATCCCTAAACGGAGAATAGCTTCCCCCATCTCACCTTTGTGTACATCATTGATATTAAATTCATGCTTTGCATTGGTGATGATAGGCGTTAGCTGTTCATTGGAATAATACTTTGTTTCCTCTACCCATTCATCAATGATAATATCCTCAGTAAATGTGTACTCAATGACCATAGCACCTTCTGCAGCTAATACTATGCTATCCAAACTTGTATATGTCTTCTCATCCAAGACAGGAGCTTGCACGCTAGTATTTAAAAACAGATGCTTTACCTTAATGCTTTGAATTTCATTCTTGTATTTTTCAATGATATTCGGTTCAATGCTTTCATCAACGAAATTAAGGTTGTTTACTATCAAATACATTTTGTTGCCATCCACATACGCATTGGACTGAATGTCAGGATTGGTACTTTTGTTATCCACTCTTGTTCCTTTTACTTCAGACCATAGTTGATAAAATTTGATCTGTTCTGTATATACCCAGTAATCGCCAGTTTCTCCTTCCATTTCTTTATTTTGGCGCATCAGACGCCATGGGTAAGGTGAGCCATTTTCTTGTCTTCCCCATTCCGCTTTCACGACTATAAATGGGATGGCAGAAAGGATGTGTTGTGGCCTTTCAGAAAAGGACAACAGCATGGAAGTCATCGACTTCAAAGATAGCCAGTCTCGATAAGGAGACCACGGATTAGCTTCTAATGTAAGTGCTCTACCTCCATATTCGGAAATGACAAAGGGTTTTACATGGCCAAAAGAAACCTGACTATAGTGCTCTATCATATCCATAGTGGCTTCGAGATTGCTTCCTCGGCGCAACTCTTCTGTATTCGACCAGGAAAGGTTAAAATCATACAAATGTATTGACCAAAAATCCATTTTTTCACCACAAACATCCACAAATAATTTCCACCTATCGTGCCAACGCTGGAAGTTATCTTCTTCGAAATTTGGAAAAGCAACAGTATATCCACCTATGGGAATGTCGATGTTTTGGGCCCTGATGGCATCGGCTACCTCATTGTGGAACTCAAATATTTCCAAGGGTGTCCTGTCTCCTTCCGTGACAAATTCATACAGCGGTTCATTCATGATCTCTATATATGTAGGCATAGGGCGTCCGTTGCGGCCATGAAATTCGTTGATATAACGCCCCATATATTCGCCTGTAGCAGTTCCATTAGCAAATGCCCAGCCTTTTCCGGTTTTAGTACCGTCAGGAAAAAAAGGTCGTTGTTGAGATGCAATAACTAACTCGTTTCTATCTTCATAAACATGCAGACCTGGACGATTGGCATAGCCATTTCTTACAGAAGTTCCTAAACTAGCTAGATGAACAGGGTTGGCAAATCCGGGTCTATTAGGGTCTTCATTGACTTGATTGACGTACCAACTGATGCCTCCGGTATTTCTTCCAAGATATACATCCAATCCGTTTAGAAAGGTATCCAGTAGGTCGGCGTCGTTTTCAAAGTTGCTACCAATGGTCCAGTCATGTTCTGTTTGATCGGCATGGACTTTGATCATCCGCTTCCTGTTGAAAGTATCCATTTCTCCCACAGTATGTTTAAAATTGGGGTGGATGTCTATTGTTACTTGGCCAGATAGAAAGCCATAAATGAAAATGAATAGAATAGTAAGGTGCGTTTTCATATTATGTCTTATGATTCTTATTTTTTGTCCATTACTTAATGGTCAATTTGATAACCTCTTGATTATTTTTCAGGGCAGTCTGATCAGTAATTTTCTTTTGTTGTGCTCCTTCTCCAATGAGTATGGAATACTGTCCTGCTTCATATACTTTGGGTTGGTAAGTATTGCCCTTTATTCGAAGAGAAGAAACTACTTCACTAGTATATGATCTAATGACTGTAACCACTTGTTCACTTTTTGAGAGTTGCAAGGTCGGCAATTCATAACCGTCCTTGATCCGATAATTGTCTTGTTGGTTGATGGTAAGGGGCCAACCTTTATATTGTTGACTGTTTGGGTCTGAAATATCAACATTTCTTCCCCAACATTCAAAAGTGATCTGTCTGTTGGGCTTGTTGTATCGAACAATCCCATATCCGGCTGCTCTGGTCGACAAATAACCACCTTCTTCTATCTCAGGAAGGGTAGGATTGGCTACTGATGCGACTGTAATTTTATTTTGAAAGCCATCCAGAAATTCTCCGGTATAATTGGGTGAATCTTCCTTTCTGTTTTTCCCTTCTTTGGAAGGTTGCCACCAACGCAGCCAGAAATTAGCAATAGCCGGAGTACAAAATGAATAGCCTGCATCCCCCCAGTCTTCAATTCCATGTTGTATGACAGAACCCAAATGCTGATCTCCTGCCACCATAAATGAATAACTTTTACGGATAACAGAAAGGGCTTTGTTTCGACCTGTTTGTGGCCAGCCATTGGCATCAAAGTCAGCATATAATTCACGTCCGTGCTTGCCAGAATAATTACTACTCATGGTAAATATCGTTTGAGACAATACCGTTTTTATTTCAGCATCTTTCCAGTCAGTCGTCCAGTCTTCTAGAAAGGCTAGCTGTCGATCACCTAGTAATTTTGCACCCGGCACATCAAATGCCTTTGTATCAATGGTAGAATCAGTAATAGCTTCATAAACTTCACCGGGAGGTCCAATTACCCCTTCAAGACCTGACTTGAACTTTCTGTCTTCTAAGATGGCAAAACTGATGCCTCCCCATTTTAGATCAGTGTAGTACACACCAAGGCCTTGTTCAATGGGAGTGGGATCGTAAGGATCGGGTAAGTGACTGGTTTGTGCTCTTTCTACTTCTCTGATATACTCAACTGGCATATAATAGCCCCCTGCAATACCTCTTCGTGTTGTCCCTTTTTTTCCTCCGGCTCCCCAAAGATTACCTTGACCAATATCGTGATCATCGGGTATAGTAATGGTAGGCGTATTGCGAATAATATCACCAAAATCTCTTCCAAATTTTAGCCAATACAAATAGTGCTGGCTGTGGTCATAAACCTGATCACCAGAAAAAAATAGCAAGTCAGGTTGGAGCTTTTTCATGTTTTCGATGATATCTGCTCTGGAAATATCTCCACCATGTCGCGGATAAATGGAATTACAAGTAAAAGCAGCCATGACAAACTCCTCTTTATCTATTGGATTTTTTCGAATGATACCTTCATAAAAGGCAGTATTGTTGTGTTCTACTCGGTATGTTACTTCTTGGCCATCGTCCCAGTTTTCTACTCTAAAAGGAGCAGTATAACCAGGATAAATGATTCGAGTACTACCTACAATCTCCCATGTACCGTCTTCTCCTTTTATTTGAAGGGTCGCCTCAAAAGGTTCAAAATCTTTGATGGGATAAAATTGAGCAGTTAGCTTTAATGTATTTTCATGTACTGTGTACAAAGCAAAGCAAATGCGATCTTCCGGGCCAATATCATTAGGGATGGCTAAAAGATCATCAGTTTGTGCCTGTAGGCAAAAGGGTAATAATAGGCCTAAAAATATTTTTAATAATTTCATGTAGTAAGATTTTATTTGAGAAATGGCGCTAATTTTTTCCAATTAAAACGCACCCCAATACCAGGTTCATCAGGAGCAATCGCTCTGAAGTCTTTCACTTCTAATGGGCGTAAAGTATATTGATCAATGGGAAAACTGTGGACCTCCATCCACCCAGCATGTTCTTGAGAAGAAACCAGACTCACGTGCAACTCTTGCATGCCATGAGAACATACCGGAATACCATATTGCTTTGATAATTCTGCAGCTGCCAACCATCCTGAAATACCGCCACAATTAGAAGCATCAGGCTGTATGAAAGAAAGCTTTGCTTGATCAAAAGCATAACCAAATTCATAAATGGTATGCAGATTTTCACCCATAGCTAAAGGCATACCCGTAGCATCGGCAATCTGGGCATAGCCCTGATAATTATCTGGAAGGGTGGGTTCTTCAAACCAATAGATATCGTATTTCTCAAATGCTTTGGCTGCTGTAATAGCTTGATCTATTGACATTGAATAATTGGCATCAACCATAAAGGTTTTTTCATCCCCCAATAGTTGTCTAACTGCCGCTATGCGTTCAAGGTCTTCTGATAACTTTTCTCGACCGATTTTGATTTTTACAGCATTAAAACCACCATCAAGGTAGCCTTGAATATTGCCCAATAGCTTGTCTATAGAAAACATTAGATCTATCCCACCACAGTAAGCTTGACAACTGTTATTTACTCCTCCAGCTACCTTCCATAAAGGCTGTTCTAAAGCTTTGCATTTGATGTCCCACAGTGCAATATCTATGGTAGAAATTGCAAAAGAAGCAATTCCACCTCGCCCAACGTAGTGAATGTGCCACTCCATAAAATCGTATAGCGCTGCGATTTGACTCCCATCTTTACCCAGAAGGGCAGGAGCCAAATCGTGTTCTATCATGGCTTTAATGGCATGCCCTCCTTTTCCCCCTGTATAAGTGTAACCGGTTCCTTCCATCCCATTTTGTAAGCGGATGGTGGTTGTAATCAATTCAAAGAAGAAGTGATCTCCATGTTTGGCATCCGAAAGCACTTCAGGAAGTGGCACCTGGTACAAGCGTGCTTCAATGTTTGTGATGGTTGTATTCATAGCAATTAGTTGTCATACTTTACGTAGAAAGTCTTCTTTTCTAGGTATTGCTCAAATCCATACTTTCCATCTTCACCGCCACTACCAGATAGTTTGTATCCATTGTGAAAACCTTGATGTTGTTCACCATGACCACGATTGACATAGATTTCTCCATATTCCAATTCGTCGTTACAACGCATGATGGTACCCATGTCTTTGGTGAATACCATAGCAGCCAAGCCATAGTCACAATCGTTGGCATAAGTCATGGCTTCCTCAAAAGTTGAAAACTTTAAAACAGGTAAAATGGGTCCAAATGATTCTTCATGCACGATCTTCATTTTTTGCGTTACATTGGTGAGAACAGTGGGCTCAAACCAATATCCTTTTTCAAACTGAACACCCGATGGACGTTTTCCTCCGGTGGCTACCATAGCACCTTCGTTTACACTTTCAGCTACCAGAGCTTCCATATGTTCTACTTCTGATTTATTGACCTTTGGTCCCATATCAGTATCTTCAAGCATGGGATCGCCTACTTTCATGGCTTTCACTTTTGTGATGAATTTTTCCATGAACATATCATAAATAGATTCGTGCAAATACATCCGCTCATTACAAGTACATACCTGACCGCAATTGTCAAAGCGCGAATGTAGTGCCGCATCTACCGCGGCATCAATATCTGCATCAGGAAAGACAATGAATGGTGCCTTTCCACCCAATTCTAATTGGACATGAGTAAGGTTTTGTGCTGCTGTGCGAGCAATTTGCTGTCCGACGGGTGTAGAACCAGTCATGGTGACCATTTTGGTAATAGGACTTTCTACGAGCGCTGTCCCAATTTTTCTTCCTGACCCGGTCAAAATATTGAGTACACCCTTAGGTAAACCCACTTTTTGAGCAATATTTCCCAATTCAAGAGTCGCGAGTGGCGTTTCTGAGGTTGGTTTTAAAACAACTGTATTCCCGGCTACCAAGGCAGGCCCCAGTTTTCTTCCAGCTAAAGCAAGAGGGAAATTCCAAGCTGTTATAGCTACTACGACGCCACGAGGAATTTTTTGAATCCAGATTTGTTCATTTGGGTTGTCAGAAGGTATGATATCGCCTTCTATACGACGAGCACCCTCAGCCGCATATTCTATGAAAGAAGCCGTGACAGCCACTTCCATTTTGGCTACTTTTAAAAGTTTGCCTTGTTCTTTTACCAATAGTTGAGCTAAATAGTCACTCTGTTTTTTTATTTCTGCGGCAAATTGATAGAGGCATTCTGCTCGTTTGCGTGCAGGAATTTTTTTCCATGATTTTTGGGCGGTCTCTGCAACTTCAAGTGTTTTATTGGTTTCTTCTACAGTACAGTTTTGTATTCTAGCTACTAAGTCTTCATTAGATGGGTTGATCACGTCTGTAAATTCCCCAGAGGTAGAATCCACCCATTCTCCATTTATAAAAAGTTGGTAGGTCTTCATTTTTTTTTAATTAGTTTGTGAATCATTTATCTTCCCATCCATCCTCCATCTACGAGCATAATAGAACCACTCATGTAGGAGGAAGCATCAGAACATAGAAAAACGATAGGGCCACCAAAGTCTTCTGGTTTGCCCCAACGACCAGCTGGAATGCGCGAAAGTATAGATTGAGCTCTTTCCGGATTGTTTCTCAAAGCTTCTGTATTATCGGTGCTGATGTATCCTGGAGCGATGGCATTGACATTTACTCCTTTTCCCGCCCATTCATTAGCAAAAGCCATCGTCATTTGGCCAATCGCCCCCTTGCTGGCAGCATAGCCGGGAACTGTGATTCCCCCTTGGAAAGTCAATAGGGAAGCAGTAAATACAATCTTACCATAACCCTTGGCTACCATATCGCGGCCAAACTCTCTGGTGAGTATGAATTGGGCACTTTGATTAACCTCTATGACCTTATCCCAATATTCGTCGGGATGATCTACAGCAGGTTTACGCAATATGGTTCCTGCATTATTGACCAGAATATCTATGGTTTTGAAATCAGTTTTTACTTTTTGGATAAAATCATAGAGTGCTTTACGATCACTAAAATCACATTGATAGGCTTTAAAGTTTCTGCCTATGTGATTGACTTCGGTTTCTACAGCACTGTCTTTAAGTTCCAGGCTGGCACTCACTCCAATTATATCTGCTCCTGCTTCTGCTAGTGCTATTGCCATCGCTTTACCAATCCC
>JBCBCD010000263.1:0-8222 GCA_038530915.1 Bacteroidota bacterium | reverse complement strand
TAATACGCCATGTAAGTCCGTCACCCTATGATAAAATATAATAACTGCAATTGCGAATAATATCAATTCTTTGTATATTACCTGCAATTACGAATAATATAATCATGAAGAAGACAAAAATTGGTGAGTTTGAAGAGTTGGTCTTGATGGCGGTGATTGTGTTACAGGAGGAAGCCTATGGGGTAGAGATCAAGCGAGAATTGGAAACCAGACTGAACACCCGTTTGAGTGTGGGTTCTATACAATCTGCTTTGAAGCGCATGGAAGACAAGAGTTATCTGACTTCTGAACTAGGTGAAGCAACACCCAAACGCGGTGGCAAACGCAAGCGCATTTACGCGGCTACACAGGAAGGAGAGCGCGTCTTGCAGGAGATGAAAGCCATTCGTGAAGGCTTATGGGCTTCTTTTCCCAGGCCTCTTATCAATTTACGTACCATATGAAAGAATTGACACCACCCAAATGGCCCTTGCTATTTCTGCGCTTCTTTTTGAAGCCGGATTATTTGGAGGAGATAGAAGGGGACCTAGAAGAAATATATGCCGACTTATTAGAGGAGGTGGATCAACGACGGGCAAATCTCATCTACAGCTGGGAAGTCATCCGTTTGTTGCGACCCAACCTCATCCGACATTTTAATTTTAATCACCGACTGAATAATTATGACATGGCAAAACACCATTTTTTACTCATCCTGCGCAGTTTTATGCGCTACAAGAGTACATTTGTAATCAACCTCCTTGGCTTGACCATCGGTCTGAGCTGTGCCTTTTTGGCCCTACTGTGGGTATCTGACGAACTCAATAAGGATCGTTTTCACGCTCAAGATGACCAGCTTTATCAGGTCATGCAGAACAATAAAGACAGCAAGGGCATAGAAACCATTCCCAACACGCCTTGTATGCTGGCAGAGACTTTGGTAGAAGAACATCCTGAAGTTATAAAAGCAGTACCTGTACTTCCGCCCAATTACTTTTTTGATCCAGGAGTACTCCTTCATGAGGATAAGACCATACGAGTAGCTGAACAGTATGTAGGGAAAGATTTTTTTGAAGTGTTTTCGTTCAAGGTTTTGGATGGAGATGCAGAAAATGTATTACAGACCAAGGAGGAGATCATGCTGTCTGATGACTTGGCTTACAAACTGTTTGGGACGACTGAAGGCTTAATCGGGAAAAGCCTTGAGTGGAGTCATGAGTTTTATCCCGGCAATTATGTGATTACAGGGATATTTGAGAAACCGGGCTCAAATTCGAGCATGCAGTTTGATTTGCTTTTCAATTTTGACTTATTTTTTGAGAGTATTGATTACCTCAAGTCATGGGGCAATAACGAACCCAGTACTTATGTGGTACTGGAAAAAGGAGTAGATCCTGCGGTTTACAACGAGAAGCTAGCCAAGTTCTTACAAACAAAGATTGAGGATATAGAGAATACCTTTACTGCCCATCCCTATTCTCGGCAGTATTTGTATGGCAATTATGAAAATGGTCAGGAAGCAGGAGGGAGAATTACTTACGTTCGTTTGTTTTCCATCATTACGCTGATTAGTTTATTGATAGCAGCTATTAATTTTATTAACCTTTCTACAGCCCAGGCTTCCAGAAGAATGAAGGAAATAGGCGTGAAAAAGGTGATTGGAGCAGGCAGAAGAACTTTGGTTTGGCAATACCTGGGTGAAGCTTTATTATTGGCGACTTTTTCATTTGTATTGGCGGTAGGTATTACAGGTTTTCTCTTACCGGCTTTCAATGAACTGGTAGGCAAGCAATTGACTTTTTTGAATCAGTTTTGGTTCTGGGGAAGTACCTTGGGGATTACATTCTTGACGGGCTTGATAGCCGGCCTTTATCCTGCCTTATACTTATCAAGGTTTACACCTGGTCATATTTTGAAAGGCGTACCCAATCGAATTGAAGGAAAAGGAGTCGCAAGGCATTTTCTGGTAGCTTTTCAATTTGTCGTTTCCATTTTATTGATTGTCTCAGCGCTGGTTGTTTACAAACAAACACAGCTCATTCAATCCAAAAACCTGGGTTATGACAGGGCAAATATTGTATATTTTAATGTAGATGAAGAAGTAGTTGAAAAGGGAGAAGCTTTAGTAGAAGAACTGAAAAAGCATCCCAACATTACTAATGTTACAAGCTTCAGCCACGATTTGATGGGCAATCATGGTGGTACCAGCTTTATGCATTGGGAAGGTCGAGAACAAGGAGAAAAGGTCAATTTTGGGAATCTGGAAGTAGGGTATGACTTTATTGAAACGCTGGATATTCAGATAAAAGAAGGCAGAAGCTATTCCAAAGCTTTTCCTACTGACAAGCAAAGCATCATCTTCAATGAAGCAGCCATCGAGGCGATGGGCATTGAGGATCCGGTGGGTAAAAAGGTAAGTCTATGGCGCAAGGATAGAGAAATCATCGGTGTCGCTAAGAACTTTCACTTTGAAAATCTTTACAATGAAATTAAGCCATGCTTTTTGATTGTTTATGAAGGATTAAATAAAATCATGATTAAGATGTCCCCTGACAATCAACAAAAGACGATTGCATTCATTGAGGATACGTACCAAGCTTTTGGTCCACAGGCGCCTTTTGAATATCGCTTTCTGGATGAAGATTACCAGAACATGTATGTGGCAGAACAACAAATGAAGGTCTTGTCATTGAGCTTCTGCATCATCGCGATTCTAATCTCTTGTCTGGGCTTATTTGGCTTGATGGCTTTTGCAGTAGAAAGAAGGCAAAAAGAGATGAGTATTCGCAAAATACTGGGTGCAGCTCCTTTGAGTATTATGTATTTGTTATCACTGGATACCTTAAAAGTGGTATTGATAGCTGTACTTCTGGCTGTCCCACTAAGTTATTGGATCAACAACAATTGGCTGAATAATTTTGCATATAGGATTGATTTACAATGGTGGTTCTTTCTGGGAGCCGGGCTATTGACTATTGTGATTGCGTGGATAACAATTGGTTTTCAGTCTTTGAAAGTAGCCATGGTGAATCCGGCGGAGACACTTAAACGAGAATAAAAAAAAAGTCTGCTTGACCAAGGGCCAAGCAGACTTTTTTTTATTTAAAAAATTATAAGGAAGCTACAGCCTTCACCCAATTCCCTTTATATATCCTTCCAATTGAAATCACCTGATCGCCCACCTCCACTTGGCTATTGTTGAAGGAACTGATATGATCTGTGTTGACAATATAAGAGCGGTGGATTCTTACAAAGCGATAGGGAGGCAGCATTTTTTCCAGCTTGGAAATAGAAAGCTTGGTTACCAAAGTCTGTTGAGGCATGACGATTTTTACATAATCCTTGAGGCTTTCAAAGTAGCAGACCTGATCAAAATACACCTTTGTCATCTGACGGTTAATGCGAAAATAGATGAAAGGCTTTTGATTCAAAGTAGTTTCATTTTCTTCTGGAATAAGTTGACTTGGAAATTGTATGGCTTTTTGTAGTGATTTTAAAAATCTTTTGAAAGAAATGGGTTTCAATAAATAATCTGCTACATCCAATTGAAAACCTTCAAAAGCGAAGTTGCGGTAAGCAGTCGTCAGAATGACTGTAGGTCTTTTTTCTAGAGAACGAAGGAAGTCCAGACCATTCAATTTGGGCATTTGGATGTCCAAAAAAACGAGATCGACTTCATTGTTTTGTAAGAACTCATAAGCAGCTATGGCATGTTGACATTCACCAGCCAATTCTAACATACCCAGTTGTCGGATGTGCCTTTTCAGGACATTTCTTGCTTGTTGTTCGTCATCTACGAGAAGGCATTTTATTTTTTCCATTGGCCATTAAGTTATGTGGTTATTGGGTGATGAGGTATATGATTTGATGTTGTGCTTTTCTCTCCTTTTAGAGGAATTGTCAAATTCACACAGTAGGTGTCTGTTGTTTCGGTGATTTTTAAGTCGTATGCTGCTTCGTAAATCAGATCTAGTCGTTTTTGGGCATTCTGTAGGCCTATGCCACCATTTTTATAGTGTAGATCGTTGGTTTTGCTATTTGCTAAATACAAGTGGAGGAATTCCTGATCGATATTGATTTCAAGATTGATCCAGGGATGATCGAGATTGTCTGAAACGCCGTGCTTAAAGCTATTTTCCAGAAAGGGTAGGAGGAGAAGAGGCGGTATTTTCTTTCCTGTGTCATCACCATTGATTTGATAAGAAAGATCTAATCGATCTTCGAACCTGAGTTGTTCTAACAGCATGTAGCCTTTGAGTACTTCCAGTTCCCTGTGTAAGGGGTTGAAATTTTCTTTGCAATCATAAAGCATATAACTGAGCAGTTCGGAGAGTTTGACCACTACATCGCCGGCATGATCTGATTTTTCCAAAATAAGCCCATACAAATTGTTCAAGGTATTGAATAGAAAATGAGGATGCAGTTGCTGTTGAAGCATTTTGAGTTTGATACTCATATTCTTTTTCTGTAGTTCATCATTTCTTTCTTTCTCTTTCCACCAACGTTTAAACAAAAGAATAGCACCGGAAAAGCCTACTACTGCCGATCCATGCTTTAGTATATTTGTAATGGAGAAAATGGTAAGCGGTTGAGGAGGTGTGTATTCTAAATCAAACCAGATAGAGATGAATGGATAAACGTACGTATGGTTAAATTTTTCCAAAAAAACAGCAATAATCATAATGCCAAGAATAGAGCCTATCAGGGGCAACCATTGTTGAGCAGGATAAAAACGGGGAATGATCTTAAAGGAAATAGCATACGTCATTCCTGCTAAGACCAATACCTGAGGAATCATATGCACAAAAGTTTCAAGGAAACTTCTATTAATGCCAAAAATGGTGACAGAATCAGTTAGAGATCCCTTTATGCCATAAATAAAAGTAAATAAAAAAAGCCATGCCAACCAAAATAACAGGTGACGAGTGAGCCTGTAATTGTTTTGGTTTGAAAAAATAAGTTCCCTAATCAAATCGCTTGTTTTTCCTTCAAATTAGCAACAACTTCAGATATCTTCCCTTTAAATGCTGAAAAGGCGACTAAAGACCTGTTTTCATCGCTAAAAAACAAGGGAAAAGATTAAGTCTCCCCAATAAAGTAGCTTGGCATCTTAATTTGTTAAGCCTTAGGCAATTGTGTTTTTTTGAAAAAATGACTTACTCCATGGTGAATAAACAAAATCAATAATCATCATAAATGAAGAAACATTATTTCCTTATCATTTTATCAATCTTTTTCATGACAACAGTACATAGTCAAACCGATTACACCGATCTGGAAGCTGTAAAGCAAACCTTAGGCTATTACATGGATGGTGCTTCTAACGGAGACAAAGCCATGTTTACCAAAGCTTTCCTCCCTGAAGGGCAAATGATCTTCATCAGAGATGGAGAAACGACAATCGTACCGCTAAAGGATTTTGTGGCTCGTATGAAAGATGGCCAAAAAAGTGATCGCAAAAACAGAATTGTAAGCATTCAAATTGAAGGTGAGGCTGCCCAGGCACGATTGAGGGTGGAAACACCTGAACTTGTTTTCCACGATTTTATGAGTTTATTGAAGACAAAAGATGGGTGGAAGATAGTAAGTAAGATTTTTTATAGGGAGGATAAGTAATCGGTCTAATGGTCTAAGGTCGAAGACAGCTCTAGCTTTGACCTTAGACAAATTGGAAGTTTTTTGTTTGAAATTTGCGTAACCGTTTAGTTATATATATATTTGTAACCGAACGGTTACGCAATTGTTTTTTATGAGAAGAGATGTATTTCAGGCTATAGCCGATCCTATTAGAAGAGAGATCATAGACTTGTTGGCAGAAGAAGCATTGACAGTAAATGCGGTGGCTGAAAAATTTGAAATCAGCCGACCTGCTGTTTCAAAGCATATTAAAATTCTCAATGAATGTGGACTTATTCGCATCGAAGCCAAAGGTCGAGAGCGTCATTGTATTATCATTCCGGATGAATTGAAAATGGTAGCTGATTGGGTGGATCAACATCGAAGGCTATGGGAACAAACTTTAGATTCTTTTGAAGAGTATCTGAATCATTTTTAAAAAAATAAGTACTTTCTTTACCATGAAGTCGAAAGAGTCACATAGAGTACTCCATGGAACTCTTGCACCTTTATGGTAAAAAATTCAAAATTGTAAACAAAAAATCTACAGTATGAAGTTAGGAGCATTCTCAATCAGTTTGGCAGTAAAAGACCTTGCTGCATCTAAAGATTTCTATGAAAAAGTAGGCTTTGAAACCTATGCCGGAGATCAGGAAAAGAATTATTTAATCATGAAAAATGGTGATGCGGTAATTGGATTATTTCAGGGGATGTTTGAAAACAATATTATCACTTTGAACCCTGGTTGGGATCAGAGCGGGAGCAAAGTGGATGATTTTGATGATGTGAGAATGATTCAAAAGCATGCCAAAGAGCAAGGTTTACAAGTTATTAATGAAGCTGATGAGAATTCTACAGGACCAGCTAACTTTGTTTTAGTGGATCCTGACGGTAATGCCATATTGATAGATCAACACGTTTAGCATTTTAATAATTATGTCTGACAAAATATTGAACTGGCCTTCCAAAGTAGAATTGGTCGGTCAGAAAGTGAAGTTAGTTCCGTTAGAAGCTGCTCATAAAGAGGCTCTTTTAGAAGCGGCTTCAGATGGAAAACTGTGGGAGTTGTGGTATACATCCGTTCCTTCTACAGCTACTATTGATCAATACCTCAATTTTGCTTTTTCGGAAAGAGAATTGGCTAAAGCCACTCCTTTTGTAGTTATCGATAAATCCACGGATAAATTGATTGGATCAACTCGTTATTGCAATATCGACCAAAGTAACAAGAGATTAGAAATTGGCTACACTTGGTATGCTCAAAGCTATCAGAGAACCGGAGTGAATACAGAGTGCAAGTACCTTCTTTTACAATATGCTTTTGAAGAGTTGGGCTATATCGCTGTAGAATTCAGAACTCATTGGTACAATTACAGATCCAGAAGAGCAATAGCTCGGCTGGGAGCTAAACAAGATGGTGTTTTAAGAAATCATCGTCTTTACCCGGATGGAAGTACACGTGATACAGTGGTCTTTTCAATCATAGATAGAGAATGGTTGGCAGTGAAGAATTCGCTGGAGTATGAGATGGAACGTTATAAGTAGAACAAGGTGTAGGGTGTAGGGTGTAGTGGGCCTCTATACTCTACACAGAAAAACATTAACATTGGAGCCAATAATTAAAAACATCCTTCAAATAAAGCTAGTAGGTAAAAATCGCCAAATGTCTGTGGCAAATAATCAAACTGCACTTTTATGGCAGGAGTTTGCACCGATAATGAAAGCTCATCTTTCGGTGAAACAGCCAGATCTATTTTCAATGGAAGTCTATGACAATGTGGATTATTTCAAAGCTTTTGATCCTCAAAAGACTTTCACTAAATGGGCTGCAATCAAAGAAAGTGATTTAAAAGAAGTTCCTGAAGGATTGGAAGCTATTTCTCTTAACGGATTGTATGCTTGTTTTACCTATAAAGGCAGATCCAGCACGGCTATTCCTTTTTATCAATACATTTATGGACAATGGTTGCCACAGTCGGATTATGTGATTGACAATAGGCCACACTTTGCCTTGATGGGCGAGCAATACAAGAATGATGATCCTGCTTCGGAAGAAGAGATTTGTATCCCCATAAAGCAATCCAAAGGACAATAAGATCATCTTTTGTGCTGAAGTTTAGCTGATATTAATCCATAGAAAAATAGCTGATGTTTTTCAAGGGTATCTAATCTATTCAGTATAAACAAATGAACTATGAGCATCAAGTTATTATTTAGCAGTCTTTTAATATTGAGCTTATCTTTTTCTTCTTATCAAAATGATGAATCTGATCAAGATTCCAATCCGGTTCTGTTAGAGCTATTTACATCTCAGGGCTGTTCCAGTTGTCCACCGGCAGATCAGGTTTTGGCAAAATTAAATAGAGAAGCCATTGAGGGTAAGTTAGAGGTAGTAGCCTTGTCTTTCCATGTAGATTATTGGAATCGATTGGGGTGGAAAGATCCATATAGTGACGCAGCTTACAGTGAAAGACAAAGAATTTATGCCGGTAAGCTAAAGGATGAATATGTATATACGCCTGAAATTGTCATTAATGGAAGCAAAGGTATAGTCGGTTCAAGAGAATATGATGTTAGAAGAGCCATTAAGGATGCTGCTAAAAAGCAAAAGGCTGTTGATTTTGAAG
>JBCBCD010000262.1:0-8233 GCA_038530915.1 Bacteroidota bacterium | reverse complement strand
GCCATGATGCATTGGTAATTGCTTCTTTCATATCCTGATAACCATGATCCGCTCTCATCAGTATGGAAGATCTGGAAAATTCACAAGACATACTGGGCACTTCTTGTGGATCCAGATCATAAAGGATGTGCACAATATCAAACTTATGCGTCCTATGCATTTCATTAATCATAGCAGATGAAGCTCCAAAAATTTCTTCCATCTTAGTGTTACTTAGTGTTTGACCTAAGGCAACAGACAGGTTGTGTCTATGCTGAAGTTGTTCTATCTGCTTTACAGTTCTACTTGCATAAGTTATTTCTTGCTGGCGAATAGAAAGCTCGTCCATTGTTTCAGGTTCTTTTCCCACAGGATTATAGAGGTCAACCATAAACACCAGTGTATCTGTATCGTGAGCATCATCATATATTCCTTCAATTGGTGTATTAGATGCAATTCCTCCATCCCAATAGAGTTTTCCATCGATTTTTATTCCGGGGAAGCCTGAAGGCATAGCTCCACTAGCAATAATATGGTCAGCATTGAGCTTCGTTTTCGTACTATCAAAAAATACGAGTTTACCAGTGGCTACTTCCGTAGCACCTAATATCAACCGAGACGCACCAGAATTGATGTAATCAAAGTCGACTAACTTGTTCAACGTCTCTTTTAAAGGAGCAGTGGTATAATGACTGGTAGCAGCAGGATTACCCTTTAAAGGAATGGCATCCCAGCCAGAATATGGACCAAAAAAGTTTGGTTGACCCAAAGTGAAACCTTGTACAGAACTCATTTTATTGAGCAGTTGTTTGAAGGTATCTGCACCAAATAAGGAAATAGGAATGGCATTTAAGTTATTGTACCAACTGTTTAAAAAAGCATTGTTTTTGAGAACATCTATATAATCAGGCCGAGAGATGAGTTTCCAAAAGTTGATCAATTGGTCTTGTCTTTCTTCGTGACGATTGCCGGCAAGTATAGCTGCTGTAAATGCTCCTATAGAAATACCGGAGAATGTATTGGGAACAAAGCCTGCTTCTTCAATTGCTTTATAAGCTCCAATATGGTATGCCCCCAGAGAACCACCACCCTGGCAAGCCATTGCTACTTGTTGATATTGACTCATCGATTAATTCTTTAAGGTTTGGATGAGTACAATTTAATACCCCTAGCAATAACAAAAATTAATTACAAAATCTTTTTAGTATAGACTTGAAAGCCATATAAGATTGAAAATCGTAAACTTATATGGCTCATATGACTTACATGACTTATATGATTAATCGACTCATACATTATAAACACATCAACTAATGATAGCAGTCACCTCAATCTCAATCAACAATGCAGGATTAATCAACTTGCTAACTTCCAATAAAGTGGATGCTGGACGAATTTCACTAAAAAATGCTCCATGTGCTTTCCCTACAGCTTCCCATTGTGTTGCATCTGTAACGTACATGCGCGTACGCACTACATCATTTAAACTTGAACCAGCTTCAAGAAGTGCTTTTTCAATTTTTTGAAAAATAAACACAGCTTGTGTATGGACATCATTAGGTCCAACTATTTCACCAGCTTCATTTACGGCCGTTGTTCCAGCAACTTCAATTACGTTGCCTACTTTTACTGCTCTTGAATAACCAACAACTTTTTCCCAGTGGGTACCTGAACTGATTAACTGTCTGCTCATTTGGATCTTTTTGTTATTGTTATAAAATGATAATCGAATATGTAGTGTTGTTTCAGCAAAAAAGTCTGCTGAACAACACCATTTGCTTTTTCTATTTTGAGTAAATAGTCACTCAACTTATATTGATGAGGATGCAATATATCACCAGGTAAGATCTGAAACAAGACTTTTAGAAATTTCCACTTGTGTGTATCTACTGAAAGTAGTAGTCGTCCTTCTGGTTTAAGTAAGGAAATCAACTTTTCTAAAGATTTTTCTAATTGGTCGACGTGATTGATTACGTTTAAACAAAAAATTACGTCATAAAGCTTGTTACTTGAGTAGGACTCAATGGTATTCGCATAAAAATTCACGTTTGGATACCAATCTGGCTTAAAATGTGACAATTCAGCCGTATATTTATTAAGCAAGGGATCTAAAGCATCCACTTTATGGTTGTAAAGAATGGTAAACATACCAGAGGGACCACATCCTGCATCAAGAATAGAGTCGTCCATCAAAGGGTGGATATTTGTTAGTTCGAGTACTTTTTTCCAGTACTTTTTCTTTTTGTCAAGATAGACAACCACAGATTGATCTTTCAAATGTCTTTTCCACCAGACAAGCTCAAAATGTTGTGCTATTTTCCATTTTAGTGAAGGCATTGATTTGATTCAATATTATGAAGTTTGATAAAATGGATGGGGAACGAAATGTACAAATATTCAGGTGAATGCCATATTTTTGGCCAGACGTAAAACACATTTTCGACTGAAGAGTTAAGTAGTTAATAATTTAAAATAAAAACATAAACGTGCTTTTTTCAGTAGGAACCAGAGTTGAGTTTATTCATACCCATGACCGTGGAGTAGTTACTTCATTGTTGTCTAATGGGATGGTACATGTGTTGCTTGAAGATGAAGGTATTGAAATTCCTGCCTTTATAGAAGATTTAGCCAGGGCTGAAGAAAAAGCAGATGAGCATCCCTCTATAAAGGCTAAGATTGTCCCCGGAAAAAAAGCACATCAAATATCACCTCCTGAAGTCCCACCAGCAGAAACTCAATATGCCATTATCAAATCTAAAGGCTTACAAATTGGCTTTGATCCCATTTTGAATAGGGCAGGTCTTGCTGAGAAATACAAAATGTACCTCATTAATGATACTAAGCATGAAGCGCTTTTCACTCTTACCTTAAAATTAGATGGTAGAGCAGTAAATCGATACAATGGTAAAATAAATAGTGTATCTATCTATGAAGTGGGTGAACTCCTTTTTGATCAGCTCAATGAAGCACCAACTTTTGAAGTGGAATGCTGGCGGGTCACCACCGCTGGCACGGAAGGAAGGCAACATCGTTCGTTAAAAATAAAACCCAAGCAATTTTTTAAAAAGCTGGCTGTTGCTCCTTTGCTGAATAAGCAAGTACATCTGTTTAAAGTCTTTGAAAGCTTAAAAGTAGATGCTGAGCAGAAAAAAGACAAAGAAGATCTTCAAACCTACACCAAACGAAATTCCAGACCACTCACTTCCATTTCATGGAACGATTTGAATACCCGTTTTACTCCAGATGTGATGGAATTTGCCGAGTTTATATCAGAATTGGATTTACATGTTGAATCTTTGGTCAAAAACCACCAAAAGCTAACTACTAAAGAAATACTTAATACTCAGCTCTTTCATTTTGAACAATACATTTCCAAAGCAATAAGATTAGGCGTTGAAAGAGTATTTATCATACATGGAGTTGGTAAAGGAAAACTAAGAAATGAAATAGCAACCAGGTTAATGCAAAATGAAAGTGTAAAGACCTTCAAGAATGAATTTCATCCTCGTTATGGATATGGTGCTACAGAGGTTGTATTTGAGTAGGTAAGTCTCCTAAGCCGTTCAATCGATAATCGATTTTAATTTTTCCATCCAATTGCCTAAGTCTCTTGTATTCATCTTCTTTTCCTCTTACCCATACTGTACACATACCCAATTGTTCTCCAAATTGAATGTCAGTGATGGAATCTCCAACCATTATAGATTTTTTGAAATCAATTGCAGGGAAGTCAACCTTAGCTTCTTCTGCCATCCCCGGATTGGGTTTTCGACAATTAGGTACTTTTTGACTTAGGTCCGTACAAGCGTAAACCTTATCAATGCGACCGCCAATTGCTTCTATTGCCTTGACCATCTTATCGTGAATCAAGTTGAGTTTTTCTATGCGCATCAGACCTTTACCTACTCCTTGTTGATTGGTGACCACTACAATTCTGCCAAAATGCTCAGCAAAAAAAGGCATTGCTTCTAATACACCGGGAATAAATTGAAATTCTCCCCAATATTTAACGTAATCTCCAACCAAACGTCGGTTGATGACACCATCTCGATCCAAAAAAAGTGTCCAGCTTTTATCGATTTGTATCATTTATTGAAAAATTGAAGCTTCTACCAGTTCACAAATAATATGTCCAATAGTTATATGTGCCTCTTGTATTCTAGGAGTATCATCTGAGGGGACAATCAAATTGTAATCACAAAGTGGTTTTAAATGGCCACCACCTTTTCCACTCATAGCTACCGATAAAATACCAAGTTCTCTGGCTTTTTCTACTGCCTTAATAATATTTGGAGAGTTACCAGAAGTAGAAATGGCAAAGAGTACATCTCCTTTTTGTCCAAACGCTTCAACTGCCCTAGAATAAATGGTATCAAAATCATAATCATTTGCAACAGCAGTAAGAAAAGAGGTATTCACATGTAAGGCTTCTGCATACAAGGGAGGACGATCTTTGTAAAAACGACCGGAAAACTCTGCTGCCAGATGTTGTGCATCTGCAGCACTTCCTCCATTTCCACAGAAAAGTAATTTTTTGCCATTATTGTAAGCTTCAATAGAAGCATGGGTTACCTGATCGATGACTTCAAGGAGCGTCGAATCACTTAATATAGCTTGCTTAACAGCAATACTTTGCTCAAATATCTGAGAAATTCTAGGATTCATAGCTTGATTTTAATCTTCTGCTAATTGATAAATAGCTTCTGTAAAGTATTCCCAGGAATACTTACCTTTCGTTACTTTTACTCCTGCTCTGAATTCACTTTCTTTATCCTGGCTATAGTATTTAACTATAGCATCTGCAACTGCCTTAGCATCAACATCAGTAACATAACCCACCTTTTCATTAGGAACTATTTCTGGTAATCCGCCTACTTTTGTTACGATCATAGGTACCTCAAAATGATAGGCCATTTGAGAAATGCCACTCTGTGTGGCAGACTTGTAGGGCTGTACTACTACATCAGCTGCGCCAAAAAAGAACCTAACGTCTTCACTTGGGATAAATTCAGTGCGTAATATGAGTTGTGACCTTATATCTAACTCATTAATGAGATCTTGATATTTTTGCTCGTTAGCATAAAACTCACCAGCTATTACTGCTTTAAGGTTCATTTTTCTAATGCGCTCATCAGCCATTGCTTTTAATAACAAATCAAGTCCTTTGTAATCTCGAATAAATCCAAAAAAAAGTAAGTATTGATTGGATGGATCCAATTCCAACCTTTGTAAGGATTCTTCTCGATTGGCAATAGGACCGAAGTTATCGTAAATAGGATGGGGGCGATACAGAACTTTCTGTTTTGAAGAAATAAACTGCTTCATGTCTTCTTTTACCGACCTGGACATTACAACAAAGTCTTCTATGCTTTTGACAAAATATTTTGAGAGCAGTCTATCTCCTGGCCTTTTTTCATGTGGGATCATATTGTCTATGATGGCTAAAACTTTAGTTCGTTTGTTTTTAGCCAGTCGAGCAATCGTTCCCAAACTTGGTCCCATGAAAGGCAACCAAAATCGAGTGATGATAAGATCCGGCTTAGCTTTTTTTAGTTGTAGTCCTACTTTTAACCAATTGAAAGGATTGATAGAGTTGACTTTTACTTCAATATCCAAATCTTCAGGTGCAGGATCAGGAGAGAATTGAGTTTTACCCGGAAAGAGAAAGTTGGGATACTGTAATGAGAAGGTAATGATCTTGACAGTATGTCCTTCTTTAATCAGTTGCCGTGCCAACCGTTCATTAAAAGTGGCTAGCCCACCTCTCAATGGATAAGAAGGGCCAACCATAATGATATGCTTAGAATTACTCAATACTTAATCTTTATCAGAAAAATTCAAGAATTTCTCTATTACATAATGGTTTCTTTCAGGATTTACCCGGGCTACCAATTCTGCTAAAAATCCAGTAGCAAACAGTTGAGTCCCTATAATCATAGTTAATATCCCTAAAAAGAAAAGAGGACGCTCTGTAATACCATATTCCTGGTAAATTAACTTCGCTATACTCATATAAACCAAGATCAGAAAACCTAACAGCAAAAACATGGATCCTAATAGACCAAAGAAGTGCATCGGCTTTTTACCAAATCTTCCAACGAAAGTAATAGATAGCAAGTCAAGAAAACCATTGACAAACCTTTCTAAACCAAACTTCGTAGTTCCATACTTACGAGCCCTGTGCTCCACTACTTTTTCCCCTATTTTCTTAAAACCAGCCCATTTAGCTAAAAGTGGAATGTAGCGATGCATCTCTCCATATACTTCTATAGTTTTTACAACATTCTTGTTGTAGGATTTTAAACCACAATTAAAATCATGCAACTTAATCTTGCTTATATATCGAGTAACTGCATTGAAAAACTTCGAAGGAATGGTTTTTATGATTGGATCATAACGTTTCTTTTTCCAACCAGATATGAGGTCATATCCATCTTCTTTGATCAATCTATACAGTTCTGGAATTTCATCAGGGCTATCCTGAAGGTCAGCATCCATAGTAATTACTACATCACCTTGTGTAGCTGCAAAACCTTCATTTAAGGCAGCAGACTTCCCATAGTTTCTTCTGAATTTGATTCCTTTTACATGTGGGTTTTTACCATTCAAATCCTGTATAACCTGCCAGGAAGAATCGGTACTGCCATCATCTATCATGATGATTTCATAGGTGTATTTGTTTTCTTCCATTACCTTGCGAATCCATGCTTCCAATTCCGGCAATGACTCTTCTTCATTTAGTAATGGGATGACTACTGATATATCCATGATTATATTTCTCCAATTTATTGTTCAAAATTTCTTCTATACATCGCTGCGATAGGGATTGAAATGATAAATCCACCAATGATATTACGACTTAAGCCAAATAGCGTATTTCTAATGGTAATGGTATTATCCATATTTTCAAACTGCTCAAAAGCAGGATCATCCGGTGGAATACCCATCATAGCTTCACTCATCCATTTGATCCATTCCTGATTGACCTGCATCTGTAAATCTACCAATCCCGGATCAATAAAAACGAATAGGATATAGTAAAAGATGTGAAAGAATACAGTATTAATCAGAAATACTCTAAATGCTATAGTGAGTCCGCGTTTAAAAGGATAATTCGCAGGTAGAATTTCTCTATCTGTCCTCACCGCAATCAACATGCATACAATCACAGCAGTTAAAGTTATCCAATGAGTGATTGGACCTACCATGAGTCTTGGGTTGATAAAATAAAAAAGCAAGTAAGTTACCAAAGTTATCGCCACAGCTATAGCGGCATACTTGACAATAATGTTATTCATCAGGTATATTTTAAAATAGACACAAAACTACTATTGTAGGACGTGGTTTGCAAACTTAGCGTTGCTGGTTTTAGGATATAATGTAGTTATCGGTCAAACATCTTATATTGAAGAAAATTTAAAGGTATGATTAAGGACATCAATCAGTTGGATTTAAAGAAGAGATATACCTATGCGGACTATTTGACCTGGCAATTTGACGAAATGGTTGAATTGATCAAAGGGAAGATTTATAAAATGTCTCCGACTCCGGGCAGAAGACATCAGGAAGTGGCAGGTAATTTACACTTGGTAATTGGTAATTTTCTTAGACATCAGCCTTGCCAAGTTTTCTTTGCCCCCTTTGATGTACGTTTACCATTACCTACAGATCAAATTACAGATCAAATTACAGATCAAATTACAGATCATAAAATCAATACAGTTGTTCAACCTGATATTTCAGTTATTTGTGATTTAAGCAAATTAGACGAAAAAGGTTGCAATGGTGCTCCCGATTATCTTATTAAAGCTACATCCCCTTGGACTATTACGACTTCTCCATCTTTAAACTCTACCTCCATAGCATAGACATAAGTTCCAACCGGAACATCTTCAGTGCCTACTTTACCATTCCAACCACTGTTTGGATTGTTTAAGTCCAAATTAGTACCTGTGTAAATCAAACTTCCCCAACGACTGTATATATTCATCGATCGAATATTAGCAACATTTGGTCCCGGCTGAGGCAAGAAAAAATCGTTGATGCCATCACCATTAGGACTAAATGCGGTTGGTGCATATAAATCTCGACTTTTATCAACAGTGACTGTAACAAAATCAGTACGGAAACAACCTAGTGAATCGGCTGCTGTAAGCCTATATGTGGTGGTCTCTACAGGGGCAACAAAAGGTGTAAGTGAGTTTGGAGGTAGTTTGATGTTAGAACCTACATTGGACTTCCAGGTAGATACTTT
>JBCBCD010000261.1:0-8235 GCA_038530915.1 Bacteroidota bacterium | reverse complement strand
AAGTCTTCGCTAGCTTTTGTAATCCAGATGGGCAACCAATCGGTACTATTGTAAAGGTTGTATAATCCACATTTGATTAAACTGGTTTTGCCTGTTCCCGATGCACCATACAACAACACCAAGTTGGATTCTTGCAAACGATCATACAATTCATCAATCTCCCAGTCGCGTCCGAAGAAGATCTTGCGGTCGTCTATGCCATAGGCATCCAGGAACTTAAATGGAGATTGATTTTTGCTCATTCTATATCAATTACATTAATTCTTCAAACTTTTGAAACTGTTCTTTCAACTTATCATATGGACTACTTGCTGGCGTTTGATGCCGTCTTGCTCTTCTTTGAGTGTTGGGTTTAAATCCGGTATGGATTTTACTTTTTTGATCAGCAGGCAATTGGGCCCATTCCAACCAATCTGCTCCACAGTTTAAATAAAAGTATTCTTCAGGAGCACCCTTTTTTAGTGGAGCTTTATAGGCAAAAGCAAAAAGATTGGTTGAATTACTGGTTCCTTCTTCAGCAGTATAAGCGTTTTTATCTATCAAAAAAGGCGATAAAACCAGACAATGATCAGGCTGGTCCAGGTCATTCATTAAGACGATAGCTTTGTCATACAGGTATTTGCCTTCGTACTCTTTTGGCTTCTTGGAAATCGTCATACTACTTGGGTTATGTACTGACAGTTTTCCAAAGTAATGCTGAAAAGTAGCGATTTCATCATATCTATCTTTAGACGTTTTGATGTCTCTCACAGTAATCATTTCATATTTGGTCAAAAAAGCCATTTTGCCAAGAAGGATGGAAAGTGCATATTCTGCATTTATACATCGGCTTGTAATATCGATTTGATCTAAATCTATGCTCCCCAGAATCAATTGTCCCTTTAATGCTTCTAATTGATTATAGACTTCGTACAAGCTGGCATGCTCATCTTGTGAAGTGACCTCTAGCGTTTTTAGCTCTGCAAAGAACCCCTCCAATTCAGGTACTTTTATCTGATCTTGTGGTATACTCTCCATCAACTGAGTGGCTTGTGCCAGGTAATCAAACTGAGGGAAGTTATCAGCTTGCAAATCGAAATTATCCCCTAATTCTGAACTCTGGTCCTTTTTATTTTTTATGAGGAAATCCCAAAAGTTGGAAACAACAATGAAGTAAATGAGCTGAGTACTTGCGATATAAATATCAACCATCTTTTTAAGCCTTTCCATGGAGGCTTGTTTCCGCTCATTGGTGATTAAAACCCTGAACTGTGAACTTATTGGCCAGGGAAAATGCTTAATGATCTTTTCGAATTGCTCTCCTTCGGTTAAAGACCCATTTTCCAAATTATCCAACAATTCCTGATCTTTTTTGGCATTGGCTATATCGTAACAGATATCCAGCAAATATTCATTGTTGGCAACCTCTCCATCTGTTTGAGGACGAACTGTTGTAGTTGCAGCTTGAGTCGGTAGCTGAAAGGAAAGTGCTTTTTCATCAAGGTAGTACATTCCCCATGGGAAAACATTATTGGCGGATCTTCCGGCCCCTCGGCTTGATTCAAACGCCTCCAATATGGGACGTTTATCTGCATTAAATTCAATTGCTGCTACTGCATATTCAAAAGCTTGCTTTAGGTTGGCACCTAAACACAAACGGTTATAAAAAACATCTGAAAATTTCATGGCAGTAAGATCTCCAACAGGAGCAGAAGTAGCTATGACTGCCGGAATCCCTTCGTTGAGCAACAAATCTACCTGAGCCTTAGTCGAACACCCATTGAGAAAAACCAAGGCCAAACTTTCTTTGTGATTGGATAATAATTTGGCAAGTCCGGATGCATTTCCTGCACCATCTACCAGATCGATATGACTGCCATTGGCATGTCCTGAATAATGAAATATCAATAGGTCTTCTTTCTCATTATCCAAAATATAAGTCAATTCGTTTTCTATATCTTCAGTCGATGCACTTTCTTCCCTTGACAATCGAATGATGTTTCGATTATCCAAAGAGCGGAAGTGCTTTTTCAGCAATCGACTTTCTTTTTTCAAAGAGTCGAGGTGCCGCTCCATATCATTGGCGAAAGAAAGTAATACGACTGGTCTTTTCATTTTTATTGTTTAACTCGTGTCCAGGCTCTATATAAAAATAGGAAACTTATTGCTGTAACGCCCAGTGCTATTAAGGTATTGGTTGAATTGCCATAAATGACAGAACCGGTAGTAAATAATAAGCCATAAACAGCAAAACAGCCTGCTACCATACATGCAATTTCAAGTCCTAAAGAACTTCCCTTTTGTTGTGAGTCTGCTTCTATTACGTTGGAATGCTTACTTAGAAATGCATTCCATCCTCTTCTATGCGGTTTGATTAATTTATAAAAATTGATTAAGGTTTTATCTGCTGTAGGAGGTGTTAAAAACGTTACAGCCACCCACGCCACCGTAGTAATGGCCACTCCACTAATTAGCTTTACGGATGAAT
Organism: Bacteroidota bacterium; assembly: GCA_038530915.1. Lineage (GTDB taxonomy): Bacteria > Bacteroidota > Bacteroidia > Chitinophagales > Saprospiraceae > JANQPA01. The sequence continues at coordinate 5,768 of JBCBCD010000261.1, read as the reverse complement.
CAAGATCCTCAGGACCAAGAAATTCAAAATACAAGGCAACCACAAAGGAGACAATCATAGCAGTGATTTCACTATAAGCATTAATGCGCCACCAGAACCACCTCAGTATGAAAAGCAAACCCGTACCAGCACCAATTTGAAGAATGATGTTGAAAGCCTGCAAGGCATTTTCTAAAAATAAAGCAAATACTGCTGCCAAAATCATCAATACAAGCGTAGATAACTGTCCAATGATGATCAAATGGCGTTCGGATGCCTTTTGATCTATAAAGCGTTTGTAAAAATCATTGACCATATAGGATGCTCCCCAGTTGAGGTGAGTTGAAATGGTAGACATCAAGGCTGCAATCAATGAAGCCAATACCAGGCCTAGTAAACCATTGGGCAAAAAAGTAAGCATAGCTGGAAAAGCGATATCGTCTTTAATGACTTTGGGATCTACATTTGGAAAAGCTGCAGCAATATCACTCACTTCAGGAAATACAATCAAAGAAGCCAAGGCGATCAAAATCCATGGCCAGGGTCTTAACGCATAATGGGCAATGTTGAAAAACAATGTAGCTCCCACGGCATGACTCTCTTCTTTAGCCGATAGCATTCGTTGTGCTACATAACCACCACCACCAGGCTCAGCTCCCGGATACCAAACACTCCACCATTGAACTGCTAACGGAATGATCAATAAGGTGATTAATTGATTGCGATCGTTAAAATCAGGGAAGAAAGAGATTTTATCTACTACATTTTCATGAGTCAATAAGTTAGATAAGCCACCCACTTCCGGTAGGTTGACAACTAATACGGATGCCCAGATTACACCAATCATAGCTATGCTGAACTGTACAAAATCTGTAAGAATTACTCCTCTTAATCCACCAAGTGAGGTATAAATTACGGTAATGGTAGATACGATCAATACGGTTTGTATAGGAGAGAGTCCCAACATAATGCCGCCTATCTTGATGCCTGCCAAGATAACCGTTGCCATGATGATAACATTAAAAAACACACCTAGATAGATAGCTCTAAACCCTCTTAAGAAAGCAGCTGCTTTTCCACTATACCTTAATTCATAAAACTCTAAATCCGTTAATATTCCTGATCGGCGCCATAGTTTTGCATAGACAAAAACAGTGAGCATCCCAGTCAATAAAAAGGCCCACCAGGCCCAATTGCCGGCTACCCCGTCCTTTCGTACTAAATCAGCCACCAGATTGGGGGTATCTGCAGAAAAGGTAGTAGCTACCATAGAAATACCCAATAGCCACCAGGGCATATCACGACCCGATAAGAAAAATTCAGTTGTTCCTTTGGTTGATCTTCTGGATACCCAAAGACCTATGGCAAGTGAAATGGCAAAGAAGGCAATAATGATGCCCCAATCTAAGCTTGCTAATGTCATTTTGTTTGTTTGTGTGAATTGATTGGTTATTCGATCATGATTTCATCCACAAAAAGCCAGGCTTGATTGCCTTCTCCTTGCGCTCCTTCGGGAATAATCCCAAAGTTGGGAATTTTGATTTTTATAAATTGAGCAGTCTGTTTATCGAAACTCATTTTGTGTGTGATAAGGATATCTTTAGACTCCCCAATAGTTGTGGAAACAGGCTCTGAAAAGCTGTCTTTTTCTGCTCCAAAGGAAATCATCGTTTCTTTTGGTGCATATATCCACTGACCTTTTCCGTTGTGAAATCTGAAACTGATTGCAGAGACAGTATCAATTTTCCCTAAATCAATTACTGCTTCAAAATCAGTTGTGAATCCCAACCATTCCTTATCACCATATCGTTTATTACTTCCGGAAATACCATTGATCACAGCACTGGGACCTCCTGCATTATAGGTAGGATGAGGTTCATTTATCAATTCTATTTCTTTTCCTGCACCCTTATGATGAGTATAGGTCAATGAAGTTGGATATCCAATAGGATTGCTATTCACATAAGTCTGCGCAATCAGAGTGCCACTGTTTTGCATAAGGATAGGATTGACAAAGGCGGTACTGGAATCACTTATTTCATTAGGTGCTAACGCATAGCGAATGATGCCTTGCTTGACTGGTTTATCAAATTTAACTCTCACTTCCTGTCCCGAGCCACTAATGACCTCTGACTGTACATCAAACAAGCGATTGGCAGCATTTATGCCCTGCTTATTTAACCAACTGATATGGGAAAAAACACGATTGCTGAAACTTTCAAAATCTTTTTTCCCCTTTGGCGTCCACCCAATTTCTGCCAAAGCTAAGGCGCGTGGAAATGCCATATACTCCACTTGCTTGTAAGTAGGCATATACTCCGTCCACACATTTCCTTGTACGCCCAGTATATGTTTAGCTGCTTCATTATCTAAGGAGGCAGGAACCGGATGATAGGAATAAACCTTTTCAAGCGGTAAGAACCCACCTATCGCCAAGGGTTCATCAGGATGATCTGATTGGTAATAATCTAAGTAGCAGTGGGAAGTTGGAGTCATCACCACATCATGGCCAGCTTCTGCGGCCTCAATACCTCCTTTTTCACCACGCCAGGACATCACTGTTGCATTTGGAGCCAAACCACCTTCCAGGATTTCATCCCAACCAATGATTTGCCGTCCATTTTCATTCAAAAAGTTTTCCATGCGCTTAATGAAGTAAGATTGTAACTCATTCTCATCAGCCAAACCCTCGCTTTGCATTAGTTCTTGACAGAATTCGCTGTTTTTCCAGGCCGTTTTAGGGCATTCATCACCACCAATATGATTGTATTCGCTAGGGAAAAGTGCCATCACTTCAGTCAACACATTTTCTAAAAACTCAAAAGTTTCTTCTTTGGGACAGTACACATCTTCAAATACACCCCATTTGGTAGCTACTTCAAAGGGACCATCAGAACAACCCAATTCCGGATAAGCGGCCAAAGCAGCACTGGAATGACCGGGCATTTCTATTTCAGGAATAATGGTGATGTGCCTTTCCTTAGCATAAGCAACAACTTCTTTGACTTCTTCTTGGGTATAGTAACCACCATATCTTTTGCCATCAAATTGATGTGGTTGATCACTGTAATGACCAATAAGTGTTTCTTTTCGGTAGGCGGCGATTTCCTGCAACTTCGGATATTGCTTAATTTCTATTCGCCAACCCTGGTCTTCTGTTAAGTGCCAATGAAAGCGATTCATTTTATAGAATGCAAGTACATCTATGTATTTTTTAACAGACTCAACTGAGAAGAAATGCCTGGCAACATCTAAGTGCATGCCCCGGTAGTTAAAACTGGGTTTGTCTTCAATATACACACAAGGAATTTCTATTAACGAGTCTTGACCAGTTTGTTGAGCAATCAACTGTAGAAGGGTTTGTAAGCCTCTAAAACAAGCTTCCACTGTTTTTCCCTGAAGCAGTACTCCTTTTTGTGTTATTACTAATTTGTAAGATTCTTTGGAGGAAAGAAAGGGATCAATGGATAACATAACATCTCCTTTGCCCGATGAATGCTGAATCAATTCAACAGGAGTGTGTTCATTCACCCAATCGATCATGTAGTTGGCAATAGCAGTTAAAGAGTCTGAAGTACCAACAACACGTGTATTTTCATCTAAAGTAAAATAACCTGCTCCGGCTTGCAATTGGGCGGGTAGTGGAATCAATTGATAATCTGACGCTTCATGTTCTACTGGAGTTTCTGAAACACAAGCGGTCAAAATCATCATTGTTAGAATTATGACAAAGCCCTTTGTTATGTTTTTAAGCATAAATATTATTTTTCAGTATCATTATGGAAAAATAAGAAAATATTTTTTCCAAAGAATATTTTACAAGCAACACTACTAATTTTGTTTGGTAGTGTTAGTGTATGTAAGTTGCTATGACTTAACTAAAATCTTTGAATTTAGTCGAACTATAGCAACTTGTCATAAATTATGTTTAAAAGCCATTAGAAGTATGAAACGAAACATTTATTTACTGTTTGCTGCCTTATTGACAGCATTCAGCTTACAAGCGCAGGTAGTACAAACCACACCTGAATTTCCAACTTTAGATCAAAGTTTAACCATTCGATTCTTTGCCAACTTGGGCAATGGAGGCTTAAACAATTGTAACTGTGATGTTTTTTTACACATTGGACTCATAACGATTGAAAGTACAGACAACTCTGACTGGCAGAATGTACCTACAGAATGGGGTGTAGAACTGCCGGATTTCAAAATGACGCGTACAGGTGCCAATTCTTATCAATACAATATTGATGATATTCGAGCTTTTTTTGAAGTCAGCGATAGTGTTGAGATTCGTCAAATTGCTATTTTGTTCCGTGATGCAGCAGGAAACCGGGTGGGACGTGATTCGGATGGAGGAGATTTCTTCATTGATATTTTTGACAATTCAGCTGGTGTTTTTGCCGTCCTGAATGCACCTTTAATTGAACTTCAGGTATTTGAACCTGGAGATTCTATTGAGTTTGAAGTCAGCGCTAATAAAGAAGTGGCTTGGACATTTATCAGAAATGAGGAGGTCATTTTTGAATCTTCTTCTAATTCAAACCAAATAGACTACACTTATTTTGTGACTGAAACTGAAAGTGGTCTACAGGCTATGACAATTTTGGCTGAAGATGCTGATGGTGCTTTTAGGGATTCTGTTGTATATCAATATCTAGTTAAGGTAAAGACAAATATTGCAACAGTTCCTTCTGGTCTTAAAGCGGGAATTACCAGAGGAGAGAATGGCAAAGTAAGTTTTGTCTTGGTAGCTCCCAATAAAGGAGATGTTTATCTTGATGGTTCAAGATCAGCTAATTGGCCGGGTGACGATCTCATTCAAATGAATCGCACTCCTGATGGAGAAAGGTATTGGGTTGAAATCGAAGGCTTTGAAGAAAATGAATGGTACGTTTATACTTATCTGCTTCCTGGAGAATTAAGAATAGCTGATCCTTTTAGTGAATTGATCATCAATGGATCTGAAGATCGTTTTATACCGGAAAATGTCAATACTTACTTCCCTAATCCGGGAAATACGGAGTTTGAAAATTTATCAGCTTTCAAATACGAAGGCTTTCCTTATGAATGGCAGGTAACTGATTTTGAGGCAGTTCCTGTTGAAGAGATGTTTGTCTATGAGCTTTTAGTCCGTGACATGTTTGAAGAGCGTAGTTATCAAAACTTAATTGACACTTTGGATTATTTGGAAAGATTAGGTGTAAACGCCATTGAATTGATGCCTGTCAATGAGTTTGAAGGTAATGAAAGTTGGGGATACAATCCTTCATTCCACATGGCATTGGATAAATACTACGGTGACCCAATAACGTTTAAGGCTTTCATAGACGAAGCTCATAAAAGAGGAATGGCCGTAATAGTTGATATTGTTTTGAACCATGCTTTTGGCCAAAGTCCGCTCAACCGTTTGTATTGGGATGCTGCTAATTTCAGACCAACAGCTGAAAATCCATGGCTGAATCCTATTGCTCGCCATCCATTCAATGTAGGGTATGACTTCAATCATGAAAGTACCTATACGAAAGAGTTTTCTCAAAGAATCACTCAATATTGGTTGGAAGAATTTAAAATCGATGGATACCGCTTTGATTTATCAAAAGGTTTCACCCAAAAACAAAGTAGCGATGATGGTGTATTTAGGCAATATGATGCGAGTCGAATTGCGATTTTAAATGAAATGGCCGACTATTGCCGCGTTGTAAATCCTAATGCGATTTTAATCCTTGAGCATTTTGGTGCCAATAATGAAGAAACAGAACTATCTGACCAAAGTGAATTCCTGCTTT
>JBCBCD010000260.1:0-8240 GCA_038530915.1 Bacteroidota bacterium | reverse complement strand
CCTTTAAAATCCCATTGATTTTGAATGACTTCACCATTTCTCAAAACAGAACGCAGGACTATTCTATGAGTTTCTTCTGGTGAGTGCAGGCATTTCTGAATCGTTTCCAAGAATTTGTAATGATCATCATAGTGAATATTGTTGATCATCTTTTTGCCAATAGCAGAAACGTAATTAAGGTTTACCTTATTACAATAGTAATCATTGACAAAAGTATAACGAGCATCTGTTGACATTTTTATCAGATAAAAAGATTGATTGTCAACCATTGATCTGTAAAAATGTGCTTCTCGCATTAAAGTGTTTTGGCTTTCTTCGGCAACCTCTTTTGCCTTAACCAATGCTCTTTCTTCTTCAAACCTAAGCTGAATATTCACAAGCATTTGACTAAAGAGCTTTAATATATTCAACTCTTTTTCCGTGTAAGAGTGGTGATTTTTTACCGAATCAAAACCAACAAATCCAACACATTTATCACCATTCATCATCGGAAGAGCTAAAAGACTTTTGATGTCTTGAGATTCAAGGAGTTCCCTTAATGATCCTTTGGATAAAGCCGATACATCTGGTATATACATGGGCTGTCCCTGAAGATGAGTTCTGATCCAATCTTGAAGGACTTTCAATGGTACAGCTTGCAACTCTTCTATTTGAGGAGTAATGCCTTCTGCACACCACTCATAAGTGCTATTGGTAATGCTTTTTTCAAAGTCATACTCAAACACATACGTACGATCAGCATCCACAAACTCACCCATTTCCTTGAGTGATTTGTTGATGGCATCATCCACTTTTTTCAAAGGGATGTTTATGTACTCAGATGCAATTTTCATAAGTAGATTTTGCATAGAAGAATAACTAACTAGTGATTCTTCTAAATCTTTTAACTTTTGAATGACGTATGTATCGGTTTGCAGGGACTGAACAAGGTTGTTTTCTAAAATGGGTCTTACCAAAGACCTGACCCAAATGTAGTGTCCATCCTTGTGCCTATAACGGTACTCCATTCCCTTCAATTCAATATTTGCTTCATTTTTAGCATGTTGAATGAAATGGTTACGTACCAGTTCAACATCATCAGGGTGTATGTAGTCAATAGGTAGGTTTCCAATAACTTCTGAAGGCGTTAATCCGGTTACATCTTCAAAAGAAGGGGATATATAAGTGAAATGCCCTTCTCTATCATGTAAACAAATAACACTTTTTATATTATCTGTAAGTAACCTGTAACGGTGATCATCATTTTTTTCAGGAATCGTCTTTAGCTTCTCCTCGTGAATATCCTGAATAAATCCATACAGTCGCTTACAGCTGCCATTTTCAAAATCTGCTTTGCCTCTCGATCTTACCCAGCGGGTATTCCCTTTTTCTGTTACCATTTGTAATTCAAGATCCCAACCGGTACCATTTTTTCGAGCTTTTTCAATAGCTTGTACCAATGCCTCTCGATCTTCCCCTTGTTTATAACTGGAAATAAACTTTTCAAGACTAGGTGTAAAACCAGTCTCTACTTCAAACATGGTACGCATTTCGTCTGTCCAAACCATGGACATTCCATTTGATGTGTGGAGTTCCCATCCACCAATACGAGCCAATTGTCCAATGTCTTCTAAGAGCAGTTTAGATCTCATAGCTTAACTTTTTGCTGTCAGTATAATATAGCAACTATAAGCCAATCAAGGAGGGCTTTAAAGGAATTTGGTATAGTTTTCTAGGTATGTGCTATAGCACTCAATTCCAAATATAGCAGAAATTGTACTAACTAGAGGAATTAATTCAAAAATTATATCGCTTTTGTTGATAGTGATGTTGATAAGCTAATCAACTTTATCGAAAGTTCTGGTTCATTTAAAGTAATTTACCAACTCATTCGTCTAAATAGGTAATACGGGTATTCATTGATTTTGTTTAACAGATATACAATTTCAAACTTTAATCACTCAACCTATTAGAATCATGTCAATAGATTTGGCCAAACAAAGAGTTAATACCATTGGCAACATCATAAATGAGTACGGATCCAGGTTGTCCAATTTCATCCGCTCCAGGGTATCCAACCCGTCTGATGCAGAGGATATTCTGCAAGAGGTTTGGTATCAGTTGAGTAGGGTGTCAGCTTCCAACCCGATCGAGCAGGTTAGTGCCTGGTTGTTCAGGGTAGCTCGAAATAAAGTAACTGACAACTACCGTAAGAAAAAGCCTGAACTAATCGATGACTTTGGTTATGAAAACGAAGAAGGGGAGTCATTTTTTAGAGAGTTGTTGATCACTGAAGATGATGATCCTGAAACCGAGTTGTTCAAGCAGATGTTTTGGGAAGAGTTGTTCGAAGCTTTAGATGAACTGCCACAAAACCAACGAGAAGTATTTGTGTGGAACGAGTTAGAAGATGAAACTTTCCAGCAGATTTCTGATCGTACAGGAGTAAAAATTAAAACATTGATATCCCGAAAACGATATGCGGTTAAATTCTTAAGAACCCGATTGCAAGAAATGTATGATGATTTGTTGAATTATTAATTTAGATTGTAGATTTGTAAAGTAAATAGCGTCGATTCATATGTTTGATAGAAATCAAAAGAATTTTCATCCAGCTAAGATTTTTGCTATGATCGGTATTGTTTTATTGTTTGTATCGATCTTAGCCAGCATCGTTATGTACTTGTGGAATGCAATCTTAGTGGAAGTGTTGTCCGTTAAGCCACTTACCTTTGTACAGGCTCTGGGCTTGTTGGTTCTTTCTCGCATCCTCTTTGGTCGCCTGCCTTTTGGAAAAACTCCTATGAAGAACAAATCTCGTCGCATGCATTGGAAAGACAAATGGAAGAATATGTCAGATGAAGATAAGCGTGCTTATAAAGAAAAATGGAAAAAACGCCACGAGTGGAAGAAAGGAATGCATGATGGGGGAGGTGAGGAGCAAGAAGTGAAAGTAGAGTAGGGTAATAAAAATAGTCAGGGCATACGCCCTGACTATTTTTAATTTAATTCAAGCTGTAATTTCTCATTTACAATTTTGTAGATTAAAAACTCACCAATTTTATACTCACCTCCTGTCAATTTGAGAGTTGACCTTTTCTGAGTTTTAATTTAAATTTTTCTTCATCGCTAAACTTAACTTTAAGTACAGCTTTAGATAATTTTCCAAGGGTTAGGATTATTTTGTGCTCTAAAGTGACAAAATAGGAATCCTTTTTCATTCTCCTTTAAGGTTAGCAATACCAGAATAAGAACTATTTATTAAATTTTTTTTGGGGTGTTATCTAAAAATATCATTTCACCAATGAGATTAACTCTTTTTTTTCCATTTAATTTTTATTAATTAATAATTAGTTTATATTTAATTCATCTTAAATTGCCAAATTAAAATTGTTTTCTTCCCGCTATAACAGATCATACTATTTATTTTTTAATCAAATCCTGATTAATTATACAACCCAATTATTCATCCAGTTAAATTTTTGCGAATGAAAAACTTTACTCTATGTTTTATGATCTGTTTATTTCAATTCAATTTACTTGCTGCTAACGAAAATGTGAAATCACACTTACCAGATTTAATAAATGAAGACTTAAACTTCAAGGTAGACATTGATAGAATTAGCACTACTAATACTCTTACAACCAATTTTTACAAAAAAGGAACCTGTTGTTGGGGCTTTGTTAAAGCTTTTTATGAAATAGGCTCTCAATTATTAGATGGTTACAGAAAACATGGTTGGAGAGGTATTTTTTCAGAATTAGATGGCTTTGATATTTTCATTGAATGGTTGGATGGAACCGTAATGGACGCAATACCAAATTATTTGAAAAACTTCTTGAAAGCAGCTGTTGATTTAAAGGCTAATCCTCATACTGGTATTAGTTTACAAACCCATTTTAATGTTGAAAGCATGTGGGAAGCTCTATTTGAAACTTTAACAGAAAGTGGATTGGACTTTGCTATCAATAAGCTAAAAAAGTGGTTTAGTAATTATATGCCAGATAACATTTTTAACAAACGTTATAAGAAGAATAGTAGCAATCGAAATATAGCAAGCAATACTCAAAAACCTAAAGCGGAAACCAATAAAGGCAGTGTTTCTGTAAATGCAAATAGTAACAAAGTGATAAAACCTAAAGTTCAACCTCAATCTAAAATACAACCTTCTTCAAAAGAAGATACATCGATTGGAATCAAAGGAATAGCAAGCAATATCACTGCTCCTCTAATAAAGAAAGCTGCTAAAAAGGTAACAAAAGAAGAATGTAAAGAAATAATACTAGATGAAAGTTTGTCCTTTTTGTTAGGGCAAGTTCTTCATGATGACATAGAAGTAGTAAAAGAATCAAAAGTAGTGGAAACAATTAAAGATGCAATGAATAGTAAAATTCGTATCAGAATTAAAGGTGAGATCTATATGGAGGATAATTTACTCTATTACAAGGATCAATTGCTCTATGAGTCAGATGAAAAAAAAGGATACTACACTTATACTGTAATAGTACAATACAGTAAACAAATACCTAATTTCCATTATGAACCGGTGAGAGTATTAGATTACAGGATGCTTATAGGTACCTTATTGTAGTAATAAACAATCCAAGCAACTTATATTTTATGAGTTGCTTGGATTAGAAAACAAAGAAGTATAAATCTTTTGTTATTTCTCTTCACTTCTTTTAAAAATTTGCTTGGAATAGGGTGTCCATGTTCTGCCTTCATCATAGGTAATTTCTACAAGAGACTCATTTTTTTGTTTCGATAACTGGCTATAGGTGATTTTAAACGAAACTCTTTTGCCTTCGGGTGTAAGTGCAGGAATGTCTGAGGTAAGGTTGTTAAAGATGAGTTTCCCGGCATTAAGTTCCCCTTTGTAGATGTCTATGGTAGCAAATTCCTTGTCCATGGCAATCATTCTCAATTGGTTCATACGGCCATCTCGTCCAATGCTGTTGCTCATTGTAAGTGTACCTTGTCCAAAAGTAAGATCAAGATCTTCTCTGATAAAAGTATCATCAAGAATAGGATAGAAAGAAGCGGTACCTTCGCCACCTTGCTTCCAGCTTTTATCTTGTTGGGGAAGCATAACGGTGACGTCAAATTCCCCCAACAAAAAATTTAGTTCATCTATGCGTTTCTGTGCATGAATGGATGAAAACGTGATCGCTACTAATAAAACTGATAATAATTTGTCCATTTTAGTTTTTTCACAAACTTGCAGGACTTTTAAGGAATTTAAAACCAGTTTTAAATAGAGTAAATTAAGGATTATTATTGTTTACTTATAAAGTCCCCGGGTAGACATTGGTCCCATGTGGAATGGATTTCAACACATTTTTAATTTGTACCACATGCCTCCAATTGTGATAGATCACCACTCTAAAGGTATCACCCAATCTCAGTTTGATCCAATTGGATATGGAGATCGAAGTTTTAATTTTCGTCAAATTCTTTTCTCTGGCTTGCTCTAATAAGGTTTCTAGTTGATCTTGTTGACCAATCAACTCATCCAACACTGCACGATCAAGAGCACTATTAATTGGATTCATAGACTTGAAAGTCTTCATCTTATTGAGTTTTTCCTTTGGAAGCATGCTTTTGGCAAAGTATTCACCCAACCAACTGCTTTTAAAATCGTCAGCTTTTGAATGAGTAGATTGCTCTATGCGATTTGTTATTTCAGGAATATAATACCTTCCGTATCGATTTAAATGCTCTACACATTCAAGAATGCTCCAACTTTCAGGATCAGGTTTAAAGTTAAGCGCTTGATCGGTCATGTTTCTTAAAGGAAGCAATTCTGCTTTGTTTTTGTGTGTTAATTCAATCAGTTCTTTTATTAGAATGTTCGACTTCATATAGTTGATTTTGATTCCAATATTCAATTTTATTTGAATGGCAAATCTTGATTGAAATCAAGATTTTTTTATTCGAGACAAGGTTTCTGGTGACATTCGCAGATAAGAAGCAATGTATTTGTGAGGAATTTCCTGAAAAAGGTGTGGACTCCGCTTTAAAACCCTCCTGTAACGTTCGAGTGGAGAACTGATTAGAATATCTTTTTCGCGTTCTAATTGTTGAAGAACGAATTGCTCCATAATGGTATACCATAGCGACCTGTTTGCTTCATTCTTTTGTATGAAGTCATTGTATTTGGTTCTGGTAATTGCTTTGAGCGTTGTCTTTTTTAAGGCTTGTATGTAAAAATCGGTAGACTTTTCAGAGATGAAACTATCTAAAGCAGTGATAAATTCATTTCGGTAACCAAAACGGATGATCAGTTCTTCATCTCCATCAACAATATAGACCTTTAAGCTTCCGGAAGTGATGTAATAAAAATGAGTTTCAATATTGCCCGGTACGCTCAAAAAATCATTTCGGTCCAAGGAAATGTCTTTGTCCCAGAGGTTTTCATTGTCTATTCGAGTATATAATTCATTGATGATATTCATTTGTTACCAATTTAGCCATGGAATATTTTCTATCGATTAACTCATCTGTATTGAGTTTTACACGTTCGTGTCTATCAATAATTTCTAAACAGTGCATATGTGAGTTAGACACTAAATTAGTGATCGCTTCATTATCATATAGTTTAAACTTATTTTGAACAAATGGAAGATTGACCATAAAATCTTTTTGAGAATAAGTGATTATACATTGTCCTTGTGGTTTTAGAACACGCGCGATCTCAGTAAGCAACTGTTGAGGCTCTGTCCAAAAATAGATCGTATTGACAGTCATGATCTTATCAAAACTATCATCCGGAAAAGGCATATTTAGTCCATCATAAAGTTGAAAACTAATGTTGCCATTTGAAATGGCTGAAGCATTGTTAGCAACAGCCTCTTGATGCATGGTTTCAGATATTTCTAAGCCGTTATACTGAATGTTATTCCCTTTTTCTAAAATTTGCTTCAGATGACCACAATTGCCATGGCCAATTTCTAAGATGGAGTGATCATTTTCTAAATTCAACCAGTTAATGGTATCAAGCGTCATTGAAATATTAAACTGATTCATAGAATTCCCAACTTCAATACCATTAGCACCACTGGGACAACTGAGTTGACTTTCGATTTCTTCCAGTTCTTCTGGAGTCCATTTATTTTTCATGTTGAATTGTTATTGTTATAAAAAATTATAATCTGCTTAATATCTTTGAAGTAATAAGAACAAATAAATTATTTTCTGTTTTAATTTATGGTCTCATTAATCAATCTGAATATGAAATATTTTCTCTTAATAACTACTTTGTTTTCCTTCTGTTTTTTAGATGAAACAGGAAATGAACTTTCTAACACTTTCGAATTCACCGAAATCCCTTTCACCGGTACTTGGACTCGCACTTTTGAGATAGCTCCAAGGATAAAAAATACAGCTGAATATACCATTAACGAAGAAAGCATCAGATATACATTAGACGGAATGATCAGTGATACCGACTATACAATACTGAAAGATGTTTATCAGGCTGAAGACAAGCGTTTCATTGGTCATACAAAATCAGAACAGTATTATTTGATCTTCTTCAAAGAAGTAACTGATAACTCTATTACCATTTATAAACAAAAAGTAGCCAATGTGGAAGAAGGGATGAAGGTAGCAATACCTGCTGCAGATACTAAGGCTAATTATGGTTGGAATACGTATGAGAAGAAGTAGAATAGTAATGTTTTAATAATTCATTTACAGAAATTCATTAAAATCTGGTTTTCGCCAATTTTCTAAAACCAGCTTATTCACTCGATTGAAATGTTTGATGTTACCTGTTACCATAATAAGGTCATTTTTTACGGCAGTAACAGCAATAACTAAATCAAAATCAGGAATTCTGTTACCAGACTGAGTTAAACGAGCTTTTTCTTTACCAAATATTTCAAGTATGTCACTAATTGGCAATACATTGAATGATTCTGCTATTTCAAAAGGTTCATTCTTATGTTTTTCTGTTCTAGAACTATAGTGTACACCAAAGTGAAGTTCTGCAATAGTTATTTCAGATACATAGCAATTCAAAATTCCTACATTTTTCACTTTGTCCCATAACTTGAATCGATTTTTAATTAAATCAATTACAATGTCAGTATCAAGAAGAAATTTCTTATTACTACTCATAAATCATAAATTCTATCTGTATTAGTTCTGCTTTTGATTATTTCATCACCATCAATGTCAAGTTCAGACCAAGATCCCACTAATTGGTTTAGTTTTTCTATTCTTCTTTTTTCTTCATTTTCAGTATTTACGTAAGAAG
>JBCBCD010000259.1:0-8250 GCA_038530915.1 Bacteroidota bacterium | reverse complement strand
TTGTAATCGCTTTTATCGAACGAGAAATAAATACTCGGCCTTGTTACTGATTGTGCATTTGCATAAAAACATAAACAGCTAAGTGCAATGGCGACTATCCAAAAACGATGGGATAAAATACCGCCAGCAAACACAGTTTTATTAAAAAATAAATATTTCATTCTATCATTTTTTATTCCAAAAACAAAATTGACGGCCCTATTACTTTAGCCCTTTTGCTATTAGATAGTTGATCAAAGACTCTGGATTGTCACTAAATATTGCGTTGACTCCATTATTCATGAGCCAGTCAAAGTGCGCACGCCAGAATAAATGGACACACTTTTCAGTCTTCATGTGTTCTTCTAAGTTACAATCAGCAGGCGTCGTATGCTCAAAGTTATCGAAGAAACTAACCATATAGGATTCTTCATAATGTGTAAACTGCCACATCTTGTCTCTGGAAAAAGCTGGCGGATCCTGATTTAGGAGATCCACTAATACTTGTTCCTGATCATTATTAATGTTGAATGAAAAACCAAAAATGGAATGCCCTTTGTCTCGGATATTTACATACTCTTTAAGTCGCTTTGGCAGATCTCCACCATATTGTTTACCTGTGTCATCGGGTTCATAAAAGGTCGGTTTTAGCGGTAATTGCCGTAAGAAGGTGACACCATATTCTGCTTGGTAATCTTGAACAGAATAACTTCGAGCATACAAAGAAAATATGACCCGGTCTTCCAGGTCGCGTTCCAAAATCATTTGAAATAACTCATGCATGTATGCTATGCCATCTCTATCCTTAAAATCCATAGAAATCATAATATGATTACCCAGGTCGGCTTGATCTCGAAGCCATTGCAGCGCGTCCTCCATTTTTAAAGGATTCACATAATTGCCATCATGTTTGACTTTGCACCCCATGTAATCACGCAGATGTAAATCTTTGAGCTCTGACCAGTCATAATTTTTGACAAGCTTGTTCCAAGACGTACGGTCAGGGTCAACGGTCTTTACCCAAGCTCGGTTTCGCTCATTCACAACGTTTATAGGAATGCATTCCCGATCATCGTACTTATTGGTCATCCTGAATATTTGTTCGTCATGCCAAGCGACAAATACGCCATCCTTGGTACGACGTCCGTCAAATTCTATCCAATCAATATTTGGGTCATTGATTGCTTCATCGTAAACCGGAATGGTATTTTCAGCAGTGCCACTGTAATCTGGTGCATGATACACTCCCATTTCATCGGTGTAATCATGGCTACCTGCCTTCGCCCATAGGCCTCGATGTGCACATACGAGTACTTCATCTAAATAATCGGCACGATTAAAAATTTTTCGCCTGTCAGCCGGCATCGCCGTATTTTGCTTGAAACCTACATCAAAAGCAGTAGCAACAATAAATGGCCCTGAAGTATTCGCCAAAAATTTTAAAGTCCTGGAGCTAGTCGACGAGGATACACGCCAAATATTAAATTGCGT
Organism: Bacteroidota bacterium; assembly: GCA_038530915.1. GTDB lineage: Bacteria > Bacteroidota > Bacteroidia > Chitinophagales > Saprospiraceae > JANQPA01. Next base: position 6,780 of record JBCBCD010000259.1, on the reverse strand, counting down.
CTCATTATTGTCTTTATAATCCGCTATAGTAAAAGCATTAGTCGTCACCTGACTTGGTGTAAAACCGGATGAACCCAGCTTAGAAGCAGTTAAGGTTTGTCCACTTTTGAGTGCTACCAGTAGTTCCTGATTTGCTTTCAAATTGACTTTGAAATAAGCAGTATCATAACTTTCATCTACATTATTTATAGTGGTCGTACTTCCGTATATTCCAGTAAATTTCGCCCCCCTAAACGCTGTTTTAATCCCCGATACCTCGAATCGATTCCCATTCTTTGGTGCCCCATCAAATTGATGTCCAAAATGAACGGTTGTCGCAAATGAGTTGATCTCGTAATTACTTCCCTTCATTTCTACCACATCCAATGGTGCAGGATTCTGAATCGGGAAATACTCCGCCTTAATAATACCGATACCGGGTAGCTCCATACCTCGAAAGCTTGCATTTTTCACTGTTACTTCCACAATCACTGGTTGTATTCTATACTTCCCCTTTTTATAGAAGCAATCCGGTGAATATTTACTTAATGGTGTTGGAGTCATCCAACCAGATGCCTGCGTAGGAGCATCACAATTGGGATTATCCGTGAAGTAGTAATCTGTAACATTTCGCTTTAGAATATATCCGATTTCTGTACTCTTGATATCCTCACTAGTTCCATCTGTTTTTTTAGTGGATGGAATTAGCCATGAAAACGTTTCATAGTTGTTCTTGGCAGTAGATTCTGAAGAATACATACCAAAGATCATCGACCCTTTTCCGTAAGGATTGCTAGCATTGTACGCAAATACTTTTACCTTTATGTACGAAGGAAGTGCATCCACGGCGCTTTCATTGGTTAGCGTACTACCGATAGTTTCTGTATTCATATCTGCATCTATGCCACTAGGTAGAACCTTATATTTGAAGCTGTATAATCTCCTGATTGAAGCCGTAATCATATCTTCGATGCCTACTGCACCTACCGGGCCTCCAGATGCATCAATGGCACTTATGGACCGAAAGGTTTGGGGCCCCGTTATAGTAGTGGTTGGTATTTGTGCTTTCAGCAGAGAAAGTGGCACAAATACCACTATTAATAATATATATTTCATTCTATTTTTATTTTAAGCTATATACAATAGAGACGCCACAGTACATACGCATGACATCTCTGCCATAATCATTTTTACTTTTTCATATCCATTATCAAAGCTTTTAGTTGAGCTACCTCTGCCGCCAGTTGTTGCTGCTGTTCTACCTGTTTCTTCAGCTCATTGACTTCTTCCTCCAAAGCATCGATTTTGGCTTGCTGTGCGATGGTGTACAGTGTCATTTCTTCAATAGTTTTCAAGAAACCGCGATTCAAATCGTGCAAGCTGTAGCCATTCGCTTTTACTTCGTCAGCAGAAGGAATATTCGGCAAGTGCTTGTTGGTTTTTACAAATGCAGCAATCGTCTCCAAAGATGGCAAGGCATAATTTTCATCGAAAACATAGTCATCCCACTCCTCTACCACATCAATGGCATAATCTTCACTCACAATGCCCTTGCTCACCCACAGTGAGAAATCATTCGTCTGAATCACGCTGCTCGCATCACTTTGGGTTGCTTGATACTGATCCCATGCTTCTGAACCGACAAAGACCAATTCCTTACTAGGAGATACATGAAAAACCTCTGTTCCTGCACTGTTTTCCACATGTACACCACCCAGCACATGCAGTTTCCATCCTGGGTTAGATGTACCAATACCGATATTGCCATTGCTTGTTATAGACATATTAGTCTGAGCATCATGTCGAAACTCAAGGTTTCCACCTCCACGAACGTCCAGGTAGCCATTGTTACTACTACCGTGTCCAAACAATGTGTATTTAGTGCTTCCTGTATGACTAACCCTAATCGCCCCCACGGCAACATGAAGTTTAGAGAGAGGATTATTTAAACCAATACCGACATTGCCATTATTCCTAAGATACATTGTGTTGTTACCATTCGTAGTTAGCGCCAAAGAATGGTTCGTGTTTGTGCCAATCCTACCAAGAGGTCCCCCACTATTACTATCGAAGAGCAGCTTAACTCCATTTTTTTCCATTTGAATTCCACCTTTCACATGTAGTAAGCTTAGTGGGTTAGATGTACCAATGCCGATTTTGCCATTCTTAAGGATACGCATTCGTTCCAAGCCGTTTGTACCTAGAACAAGGTCATTGTCACTGTCACGTGCTGAATTATCAGTACTGTTGAAAAAATCATCCGCGATCAAGTAACTTCTGGATCCGCTTTTATTAACCTGACTGAAGGTCGATACAGATAGAAAAAGTGACACCAAGAAAAATGCAAATTGGATAAAAAATCTTTTTTTCATTTTTTTATTCATTTATAGTTTATGAAGTTGTTTAGCCCCGAAATATCAGAGTCAATATGGCTTCTGTTATTTCTGCTTTAAATTTTATTTTCGTTGTTTCCTTTGCGTTTTAGTCGTTTAGTTCCAATCAGTTTAAAGTCGGTTGTTGCAGGTCATAATGTTACAGCATGCGCCTAATGATGCCATCTCATCTGCTTCAAATATTGAATCAGTAAACGTGGTCGGTCGGTATTGATGATGTTTACGCCCTGACGAACCTGCCACCCCCAGTGAGCATCCGGATCGTGAAATGCGCGATCATCATCGTGATTACCGCTGTAATAATCCCAGAGGGTACTCACGCACACACGCATGCTTTTGTCTCGAATCGTGCGAATCAAATCAACCATCACTCCGGTTTCAGCAGGCAAGCGCAACTGAAAAGCGATGGGCTTGAAGTGTTCTAAATAGTCGTCAATAAATTGTTGTGGATCGCTTACATCTAATTCGATGCGCGGTATGAAGTTGATGCGTTCCAAGTCGTCCCCGAATGCTTCGCGTGCTTGCTGATAAGTGAGTGGCAGCATGAACACAGCATGGTCGAGGGTGTTTGTTTTTTTCAAAAAAGCCAATACTTCAGGTACTTTATCAATCGATTTATCTAGGTATAATAAAATATTTCCACGAGCAAGTTCCATTGCTTCTACCAGAGTCGGTACCGGATGATTTTCCCTTCGCTGGTCCAAACCATATTGTAGTCGAAGGGTGCGGATGGAATCCAACGTCCAATCGCGTACATATCCCTTGCCGGTGGAAGTACGTTCCAGGGTTTCGTCATGCATCAAAATGAGGTGACCGTCCTTGGTCATACGGATATCGATTTCTACAATATCGACGCCCATGTCGATGGAGTTTTGAATGGCTTGCAGGGAATTTTCGGGAGCATCCCGCCAATCACCTCGGTGCGCTACGACGAGCACTTGGTCGTCATTTGGAGTGCGCAGTGCTTGATTGATGGCATCCACCCTGGTGGTTGATTCTTCCCACATTTTCTGGTATCGTCGAGCAAAGCGATGCCCTATTTTCACATAACTTTTGGTATCAAAGTGTACGTAATCTCTGAGTTGTAAGTCAAATGTTGTGATCATTCCGACATTGGGTAGATCCACGGCTGCCTGACGCGTCTGTACCAGGTCCCAATTGACAAACTTGGCATGATTAGTAGTGTTGCCGATTTGTGCAAATACGATGGGTAAGTCGGAATTGCCTAAATCTGCTCGAACATCTTGTACAAACTGTTTAAAAATCTGATCCCAGTCAGCTGCATGCAAAGTTAGGTCAGGTTTCAAGCCAGGGTCATTCGCGTCACTTTCTCCCTGGAAAAATAAAATACCTTTGATGGTACCGTGCTTTGCCGCTGCCTTTGCCCTCCTAACCATCGACTGATAGAGAGGCGCTCCTTTTTTCCATTCTGCCAATGCAGTTCCACCTTTTGCAGTAGGAATTAGTCCAACCCTTCTCCCCGGGTTGTTCTGCTTATATGCTCGAGCAAAGCTTAGCCCCGGGCTTACGGCTGCACCATTATCCAAAGAGGCCTGGTCTATTTGCTGAAAAGGATGATCAGTAGGTTCCTGAGCGTAGTACCATTCGTCGTCATTTCCAAATAGGAGGATATCGATATCAATGGTATTGTCAAAATCTGCAAGTGATCCTCTGCCGGACATATTGGACTGCCCTGCGAGTATGAATAAATCCAATCCGGTATCTTGTTTTTCTTCAACTTTTTCAAACTGCCTCACTTGAGCTTGCCCAGTCAAAGTACAGAAGAAAAATAGCAACAATCCAAGCCAGCAAGTTTTCATGATAGAAGACATAAGAGTTAATTTTGAATGATTAATTTTTCCGTGAAAGTCTTTGCTCTGTTTGTAACTCTGACAAATAAAACACCTAGATGACAGTTGCATTTGCAACAATACCCATATCCTGGCTTTCGATGGGTGGCCGGCCAGCCATATTACTCTGACCAATGAACAAAAACACATCGTATACCGATGGCGCAGTCTGTCCGATTACCTCCTTATGGAAGATGAAAGAAAGCGCAAGACAGAAGATTATTTGTTGCAACCTCATAATGAATGTAATATGAGCTGATAAATTAGATAGAAAGCAGTACGATTAGGAGGTCATCGCTAATCGCACTACCTTCACTCAAAAATGTGGTGTTTAGTACTTTTACTTTGTCAAGTAACAATAGATTTTCTGCTCGCGACTGCGAGCAGAAAAGGTATTAGTTGATATCCGGATTATTAGCTATCTCTACATTCGGTATCGGCCAAAACTCACCTTGAGTTGGTACAGGCTTAATGGGAGATTCGTCCGCTATTCTTTCCCAGCGATCAGTACGTTTCATGTCGAACCATCGCTTGCATTCGAAAAAGAATTCATAGCCTCTTTCCTGAAAGATCAGGTCATCAAATTCAGTTTGTGAGAGATCTTGTGGCAAGTCTGCTAATTCACTTGGCGTATTGATATCTACTCCATAGCCACGACGACGTACCTGATTGATGGCATCATAGGCTCCCGTGGTTGGACCATTGAGTTGATTTTCTGTTTCTGCAAAAATCAGTAACACATCTGCGTATCGATAGATGTAAAAATCATTACCGGCTGCGGTTTCCTCCGGTGCGTCAGGGTCGATATATTTACCTAAAAAGTAATCTCCATCTAATGGAATTTCAGCTGGCACGCACTCTCCATCAATGGTTATGGTATCATATAAATTCAATTCGCGACGTAAATCCTGAGTGTCCCAATCACGAATAAGCGGAACATTTTCAAAAACAGAATAAAATCGTAAACCACGAGCTGCCAAGCCTGCTGCTGCCGCTCTTGCATCATGAGCATATGCGGTCAAGAAATTACCCTGAGCACGAATTTGTGCAAACTTGATCGAAAAAACATCTTCCGGATTTGTTGGTGATGTTGCTGAATACAAGACATCAAAAGATGGTTCTAGACCATAGCCAAATGCGTCCTTATTGTTGATGACTTCTAATGCCTTGCTGTGCGCATTTTGATAATCACCGAGGGTTAGATACACATCTGCCAACATTGTTATCGCAGCACCTTTGGTTGCTCTGCCTACATTAGCAGCAGGCACTGTTTCAGGAAGAGCATTTTCAGCAAACTGTAAATCTGCTATAATTTGTGCATAAATCTCATCAATAGAAGCCAAGGGTTGTCCAATTTCATCAGTATTGCTCACTGGTGCCAAGCGAAGTGGCACCTCACCCCATGCTCTGACGAGCTGATAATATACCAAGGCTCTTATGAAGCGTCCTTCAGCAATAGCTCGGTCTCTAACATCAGCCGACAAATTCGTATTTTCCTCTACACTTTGGATAAGAAAGTTTGCTCGACCTATTGCCTCGTAAAAAGTAGTCCATGCATTAACAATGTTTGGCTCTACTGCATCAAAGTTATATGTTGCAAAACGATTAAAGCCTCCATTGCGAGAAAGCGTATATTCGCCCATCAGTTCCAGATATGATCCATAATGAGATTCCCACAAGCGACCACGACTACGTGCCAAGGGTTCATAAGTACCGAGGATTAAACCTTCAAGCGTCTCAGCATTAACACCAGAAAGTAAATAATCACTTTCAGGCATCTCTTCAATGAAGACCATCTCTTCACAGTTCCAAACCATGAATACAAAAGCAAATAGTATTAAATATTTTAGATTTTTCATTACAATCTTTTTTTGGATATAATTATTAGAATTTAACATTTAGGCCAAAAGTGTAAGACCTGGTGGATGGATAAGCGCTTAGATCTATACCTTGATTCAAAGAGTTGCCGTTCAGGGAGTTGACTTCAGGGTCATAACCAGAATAATCGGTTACAGTGAAAAGATTTTGCCCACTTAGGTAGAAGTCTACACTGTTTAAAAATGCACCTTTTAAAGGTAATTTATACCCCAAGCGTAAGGTTCTTAATCTGAAATAAGAAGCATCTTCGAGATAACGATCTGAAGGTAAATGATTAAGATTTGCATTAGGATTAGGGTAGTAATCATAGATATTCGCCATCCGATTGTAAGGATCAGCATTAGTTGGATCTGTCAATCTAAATTGCATCACATTGAATATTTCATTACCGGAGATTCCTTGAAAATTGGCAAGAAGTGAGAAGTTTTTATATCTAAAATTAGCATTGATGCCATAAATCACATCCGGGAATGGGCTACCAATAATTACAAAGTCATTGGCATCCAAGCTTCCATCTCCATTTACATCTAAGTGTTGTGGAGTACCATCATCATTAAAACCAGTAAATTGATACCCCAGAAACGACCCAAGCTCTTCGCCCACTCTGATGGCATTGAAAATATTACCTCCACCATTACTGCTGGAAAGGGTTCCGATAACATCCTGATCATTTTTTGTAC
>JBCBCD010000258.1:0-8265 GCA_038530915.1 Bacteroidota bacterium | reverse complement strand
AAATTTTTATCAGAGTGTATTTGAACGCTCACCAATTCCAAAAAAATTCCAAGTTCTCTACTTGGTTGTATGCCATAGCACATAATTACTGCATGGACGTATTAAGAAAGAAGAAAAAGCAAGATTTACACTTGTGCGATGATATGAGTATGGCTTCAGATGTAGCTGTAGAGCAAAATGATCCTTCTCAAATGGAGGCACAAAAAGCTGCTTTGAAAGCCATCATGAGAAAATTACCACCAAAGGATCGTCAAATATTGACAATGAGATTTCAGGAAAATATGAGTATCGAAGAGATCGCGAGAGTGATGAAGAAGTCTGAAGGAGCAGTGAAAATGAAAATCTCTCGTGCTAAAGCAAAAGCTAAGGCTTTGCGTACACGCATCAATTAGTGAAAGTCATAGTTAAATAGAGAAAGCTCTCAAAGATTTGTTTAAGCAGACCTTTATTTATAAACCATCCTAAAAACTAGAAATGAAAAATTTGCTGTTAGTATCATTGCTGTTATTTATAGGTTTTACCAGCTGTACAAATAAACAATCTCCTTTTAATCTAGCGCCCCAAAACCTAGAAAATTTATTGAAAGATATCTCGTACATAGAAAATATGACCAATGATATTTTAACCGTTTATTATGTTGATGGCTTCAGCAAGGAGATAATTACAGAGCAATTTGATTTAGTTGAGGTGAATATAAAAAAGGAATTATCAAATGATTCTGAGATTGAATACCTTATTGAAGGTAGTTCCAGTCAACTAGAATTTATTTCTAAACTTAAAGAAGAAAGAGAAAGGCTTAAGTCTGAGTTTATTTCAAAACCTAACTCAAACAATTATGAACGAATCATTCTATATTCTTCCTTTATAAAGCTTTTAGAGTTCAATAACTCCAATACTGATCGTGCTACCTTTGAAGAAAATAGAAATCGTACTGCTGATATGGGAAGTGTTCTAGTTCATGGAGTAGGAAACTGTAGTACTGATGTAGAGATAGGTTTTCTTAACGAAAGTACCATGAAAGGGTGTGTAGGTGGATCGGTTATCGAGGCTATAGATAGAGTATATACTGATACTACTGTTGGAGAAAATAGGAAATAAACATTTAAAGTAGATCATTAAATTACAAGACTAAAGAATCAAAAGATCCCAAGACAAAGAAATAGAGTATGTATAAGCTGCTTGGTCTGCCTGCGGAGAAAATCTGTGGGCAGCTTTTTATTTATGTTATACACTATTCAACTTCATTGATTTAAAGTGGCTCGTACTTTTTTTTCGTGTTGAACTTTTTTAACCCTGTAGAAAACTTGAATGGAACCAATAATTGTCATGATTAAAAGAACGGTCAAAAGAATCAGTTTTCGTTGGGTTTACCAATGACTTTTATCACATTTGAACCTATACTTGTTTAAGGAATCCAATAAGAATACCTGACAAAAAAGCCAATAGAAGGAAAAAGTAAAAAGCTCTTCTTTTGATTAGACAAATCTTAAGTGCCGCTGTCAATTGTCGATGCATGGAGCTCTGTATGCTCAGTTTTATGGTTTTCATCCTAATGCCCATTTGGTTTTTGGATGGATCATAAACAATATTATACTTACGGAAAAGACCAGCTGAATTTTCACTTAACCTAAAGTAAAGAGCAAGCATAAAGAATAGGATGGGAAGATAAAGTAAAAAACTTTGCATAGTTGAATTTGGGATATAAATATGGAATTTTTTTATATCGCAAAAATATCAATATTTACAAGAAAGCAAATTTTTAGAGACTAATTTCTTGAAGTGTTTTTGACCATTACGCCCAAAGAGTCATTTGGATTAAGGAAAATCGGTTCTACTTTGATCAGGCCAACTGCTTTACCTCCTTTTACTTCCTTCCATTCTGCTTCAAGTATTTCAGCTCTCTTAAGCTGATGATTCAACTGGAAACAATCGAGGAAAGATTGAATTTTGGATAGGACTAAAGCATCTTGATTGTAATTAGAGGCAGATGGTCTTCGCAGAAGACTATCGGTTACCGCCTCTTCAATCTGTGCAAAAATACTATCTACAGGATTTAGTCCTTCCTCTTCCCATTCTTTTTGCTGCTTGATCATTTCCTCCCCCAATTCAGCTACACTTTTGGCAAATTGTATGCCTGCATAAAAAGGCAAAGTGAAAATAAATAAAGTTACTACTATAACGACTAAGCTTAGTGAGATGAAAATGACTCTTTTTATCTTATGTGCTTTGGTAACTCGCATATGTATTTATGATGTATTTCCACAAGTAAATTTTGACTGTACTCAGAAATTTTGATTACAAAATCACTTTAATGGCACTTCTGTCAAATAACTAACGAAATCAAAAGAATTTTCTGTATTAACAATTATCTTCTTGAATTCTCTTATCTTAGGCAATAATCACACAATAACACTTTAGAGTTTAAAAGACAATCAGAGTACTACATCTGACCCAAAAACTTAGAGGATGTTTAAAATTTATCGTGCACTGAAGATCAATGCTTTGTGGTTCTAGCAAAATATTTTCGAAGGCGTTTAGCGAGCTAAGCAACTGAGTAAATATAAAGCTAGGTTCATAAAACATTGGTTTTCAGAAGTTAGAAATTTAAACATACTCTTATATCAACCAGGGAGTATTAAAATGACAGCTAAAATCTTAGTAGTAGATGATGAACCTCAATTGGAACGTCTAATTTTACAGCGTTTTCGAAGAAAATTGAGGAATAAAGAATGTGAATTTATTTTCGCTGGAAATGGATTGGAAGCATTAGACACTATTGCTGCCAATGAAGATGTAGATATCGTATTGAGTGATATCAATATGCCTAAAATGGATGGCCTTACCTTTATTGGCCGACTTAAATCCACAAAACCTACCATACGTACCGTCATAGTTTCTGCTTATGGTGATATGCAAAACATTAGGAAAGCCATGAATCTTGGGGCTTATGATTTTGTAACCAAACCCATAGATTTCAAGGACCTGGAAGCGACCATTGATAAAACGATGGAAGAGCTGGACTTGCTTAGAAAAGCAGCTTTAGCAGAAGAATTGAAGCATAAAAACGAACAACTCAAAGAAATCGATAGAATGAAAGCTCGTTTTTTTGCCAATATATCACATGAGTTTAGAACACCTCTGACTGTGATCACAGGGATGATAGAGCAAATAGAGGAAAATTCTGATAAGTGGTTGGATAGAGGAATGAGGATGATCAAAAGAAACAGCAGTAATATGCTAAGCTTGGTCAATCAAATCCTTGATTTAGCTAAGCTAGAGTCCGGTAAGCTGAAATTGAAGTTGATGCAAGGGGATATTATCGCTTACGTAAAAGTTATTTCTGAGTCCTTCCATGCCTTGGCTGAAAATAGAAACGTGAGATTTATTGTCAACTCACAAATTGATGAGTTGATCATGGATTATGACCCGGAACAATTACTGCGTGTAATTTCCAACCTATTGTCCAACTCCATCAAATTCACGCCCCCTGAGGGAAAGGTGGAACTTCAGATGGCAAAAAGTACTGATGGAACACAGTTTTTTATCAGCGTTACAGATACAGGAATTGGCATACCTTCAGATAGACTACCACATATTTTTGATAGGTTTTATCAGGTTCCCGGAGAGTCATTGCGTCAGGAACAAGGAACTGGTATTGGCCTGGCCTTGAGCAAAGAACTGGTAAAACTCATGGAAGGGGATATTTCAGTAGAAAGCGAAGAAGGCAAAGGGACTAGTTTCCACATTGTTTTACCGATTCAAAAAAAGTCATTGGCTATTCAGTAAGTCCAAATCTTTATAAGTCAGTTCAGCTCCCTTTTTTGCCAAATTGTTATACTTTTCAGACAATTCCACTTCTCCCATTTGTTTGAAAAGCTCCGCTAATCTTAGGCATATCTTTTTAACAGGGAAGCTGGGGCGACAAAACGCATGTAGTTCCTTTAGGATTAAATCATTAATAGGACCTTCAAAATATTGATATTTACTAAGTGATTTGTTGTAATGTATAGTGCTATTTTGAAGGTAATTGTACAATGCATTTTCGTATTGATAACTTGCTTCGACAACAGCTCCGGACTGGGTCTTTATTTGAGTATCTAATAAATTGGCCTTTAGCAATGGAGCCAAATAGTCATTTTGATCCAGGAAGATCGATTGATTCAGTAAACGAGAAGCTTGCCTATTACTCCCCTCATATCCGGCAATAATGACCAAATTGTAATAAGGACGATTAAGATTGGGAAGCTTTTCAATGACTTCTTCAAGCAAGAGTTTACTTTCTGCTATTTTCGATTGATACAACAACAACTTAGCTAATTTTGAGGCTATAATTGGGTCATATCCTGTCTGTAATTCTGCTCGAAACTTCTTGATAGCATTTACTATCATTTGAGTGGTGATTTCTACCTGACTCTTTTTTAACCACAACCAAAACTCACTATCTACTAATTGTGGACTTAAGTTAAGTGCCAACTGAAAATGCGAGTTGGCAGCCATGGTATCTTCCATCGACAATTTCATCAAACCAGCTCCTACCTGATATGCTGTAATGCCACCATCCAATTTAAGACACTCCTCCATGGCACCTAAGACTAATTCCTGCTCCTCTTTGAGCCAATAATTGATCCATGAAATATTAAAGTAATAACCTGCATCAAAAGGATTTAAGGCTAGAGCTTTTTCTAAATCTGCTTTGGCTTGTCGCATTTTTTCTGTTGCTAAAGGCACAGTCCCCTTTATCAACTCCTCAATAGATGCATCAGTTTGTCCATTTTTTAGTGCTTTAGCATGAAAATAAGGAGCAATATCAGTGCTTACTGGAGGATTAAATCTATTTTGCTCAATTCTACTGATAATAGAACTGTACTGGACGTGTTTATACAGTAAAAAAGTACTTACCGCTGATAGTAAGCCAATTTTGAGAATGAAGAATCTTTCAAACTTTATGGTCTCTTTTTTAGCTGGAAAAACCAATAGCGTGCTCAAAATGGCGAATAATACCAAGACAGGAGGGCTGTAAAATAAGGTCGAGAAAAATAATTCTCTGGCTCCTAAGGCCAAAAAGCCACTAAAAGCAACTGCATACATGGCTTTATCATGACTAGATTCAACTTGGGTAATTCCTCTAATGAAATGAAAGACGATGGAAAGTAAAAAAGCAAGGTAAAAACATAGGCCAATGATTCCTTTTTCGATAAATAACTGTAGATAAGTGTTATTTGTAAATCGAGTATAAGCAGCTGTTAATGCACCTTCTTTGCAATTGTCATTGATAATGGGATAGTTATTTCCACCTACTCCTAACCAGAGGTTTTCTTCTGCTTGACATAAACCTTTTTGTATGATGCTCATGCGTCCACTGGTACTTCTCTGTTGAGAAATAGAACTATTGAATGAAAGAGTAGACAGTATAGGTGTCATAAAAAGCAAAGCAAATACACTTATTGTAGCTAGACTTAGGCCAACAAAGCTAAATAGTCGTTTGTAGGGAGTGTGTTGTAGAAAAATAGTAAATGAAGTAAGAACCAGCCAGAAAAAAGCCAAACTCAAATAAGCTCCTCTTGAGAAGGTCAATAAAATGGCAGCTTGAACTAATATAAAACCTAACCAGCAACTTAGTCGCAACCATTTCTTAGGTGGAACTAGTTGATAACAAAATAATGGGAACACCAGCGTAGCAATACCTATGGTAGCAAACTCATTATTGAGGTAACCAAAAGCACTGAGCATATTCTTGATCTGAGCAGCATCCTCCCAACCATTAAGGTTGATTTTACTGATACCAATCATGTAAGAGAATAAACCAGAAATGACTATAAATGTAAAAAATGCACCTATGATCAATAAAAACCACTTTCTGGTGAAGTCATTTTGAAAACAGATACGTAGACAATAATAGAAGGCCACATAGAAAGTGATCTTCACCAAATAATCAAGACTATTGGATGGATAGATCGAGAGTGTGAAGTTTAGACATTCATAAAGAAATAAACCTGATAGGAATAAATCTGTCCAGTTCAGCTTTAAGGATGGAAAAAAGGAAAAGCTTTTATTGAATAGAAAATAAGCGATTAAAAATGAAAGCGATAAAACGAGTCCAATAGCAAGATTCCAATAAGCAAAGACACTTATTAACAAGCATGATAGTATTACAATATAGTTAGTGCGAGAATGAGTATCTATTTTGCTGTTGGTCATTGGTGTTTTAGCTTAGGTTCAACACTCTAAAGTGATATATACGGTCATATATAAAAAGAAGTTCATGAAATCTCAATTCACCATTTTACTTGTTTTCCTTTGCTTTTTATTTGCCTGCCAAACCCAAGAGGCAGAGGTGGATGAATTAGAACTCGTCTTGATCAAAGCAGGAGCAAATCGGCCTGAACTTGAAAAAGTATTAAATCATTTTGCACAGACGCCTGAAGATAGTGTAAAATTGAAGGCTGCCAAAGTGCTTATCCAAAACATGTCCAACTCATTTCATTATAAAAACGATTGGTTAAATCAATACGATCAAATTTTTGAATGGACAGCAGGACAAAGTGAAGCAAGAATCAAGGAGATGATAGATTCACTAAGTGGATATATTGGAATGAAGGAGGAATATGAACTGGACATTCAAAATGATTTACTCGTTTTAGATGCAGACTATCTAATACAAAATATTGATCTGGCTGTAGATGCATGGCAAAGTGCACCATGGGCTGATCAAGTTACTTTTGATATGTTCTGTAATTATATTCTTCCCTACAACAATTACAATGAATATCCTGAGCGCTGGAGAGAAGATTTGTACAATAAGTACAAGGATCTAATAGATAAAGAAAACCTTATGGATGCTACTGTAGCCTTAAATGAAGATCTGCGCAATTGGTTTCGATATTCTGATCATTTCAATGATTATCCCGGCCGCATAAGTATTAGTAATCTATTGAAAGGGAAAGTAGGCAATTGTTCGGATATGTCTAATATAGCAGCTTATTCTGGCAGGGCATTAGGGATTCCGGTAGCTTTAGAGTATTTGCCACATTGGGGCGCTGGCACAAATGGCCATGCATGGAATGCGCTCTTATTAAATGAAAATGAATCTGTTCCTTTCCTTGGTGCCGAAGGAGATCCGGGTAAGTACAATACCATTAAGGAATATGAAGGACGCGTTGCAAAAGTATACAGGCAGCAATTCTTACCGGTTGAAAGCAGTTTTGTAAGGAAGGCTGAAAAATTGGGCATTAAAGCCCGCCAGGTTCCTGGTGCTGCTTTTGATTTGTATTGTAAAGATGTAACCCATCTATATGGACCTGTTGCCGATGTTAATTTTTCTTTAGATGATCCACAAGATGATGTATTATACTTATGCCTCTACGACAATGGTCAAGGTATATGGAATCCCATCAGTGGTAGTTTGGTAGATGAAAACGGGAAGGTTTCGTATAAGAATATGGGGGTTTCTCTACTCTATTTACCGATGTACTACAAAAACAACAAATTTATCATTGCAGCAGAACCATTTGTATTAAACTTTGATGGAGAGATCAAAAACTGTGCAATAAATCAAGAGGAACCAATCAATATAAAAGTAATTCGTAAATCTCCTATTTCCAGGCATATGACAAAGTTTCATTTTGCCTCTCATCTAGAAGGTGCTGTGATAGAAGCTGCTGATAACCCTGAATTCAAAAATGCGGTTACCTTACAGACTATTACAGAAGCCATGAAGTACTGGTTGGCAAAAGAAACGGGAGGGATCCAAACCAGAGATCAGATGAGATATGAACAGTTGACCGAAGAAATTAAATTGAACCATAGTAAAGCTTATCAATACTACCGACTCAAATTTGCCGATGATAAATTATGTCGTATAGGTGAGCTCAGTTTCTTTGCTCAAAATATAGATGCAGAATTGAAAGGTAAGCCCATCGGTAATGTTGAACATCCCGAAAGAGCTTTCGACGGCTTACATGGTAATAGTATAATTTATGATGAACCTCTTAAAAATGCTTGGGTCGGCTTAGAACTAGAAGAAGCTGTATTAATTGATAAAATTAAATTCACTCCGGCGCAAGATCGCAATCGCATTTTACCAAACTATGATTATGATTTATTGTATTGGGAGAATGGGTGGCAGCTATTTGCTTCCAAAAACTCAGGTGAAGATCTCTATTTAGATTTTACAGGCGTACCTTCCAACACGATCTACAGAATTCGATGCAAAGCATGTGAACATACAGCTGAAAGACCATTTATATATAAAAATGGCCATCAAGT
>JBCBCD010000257.1:0-8271 GCA_038530915.1 Bacteroidota bacterium | reverse complement strand
GACTAAAACATTAGATTTTGATAATGAGCCTTTGATTAATGTAGTAGAAGATCTTAAAAAGTATTTTGGTGTTGAGATACAGCTTGAAAGCGGAAGCCTCAACAACTGTCCTTTTAAAGATAAGTCAAATGATCCTGCGTTGGAAGAAATTTTCAGTACCATGAGAATTACATTAAACGTAGCAGTAGATACTATACCAACTGGAGGCTATCTAATCTCCGGTAAGGGATGTAAGTAATAAAGTTTTATTGGTTCCCTAACCAAATCCATTCTGTACATGAAAAACGCAGCCTTTCCCATATTTTTACTATGCTGTTTGTTTTCATTATCTGTTAAAAGTCAGTCAGTTCTCAATACTAGTGTAGATCTGGACTATCGATCGGCCCGTATAGAATTGATTCTTCAGGATATCGAAAACAATTACAAGATTCCTTTCTCCTATAGTAGCTATTATATTCCTGTAGATAAAACCGCTACCATAACGGTGGCAAGTACTCCACTATATGAAGCCTTAGATATTCTATTTGATAAAACTGCTGTGAAGTACGAAGAAATGTCTGGTAAAGTTTTATTGAGTATTGACCAGGAAGAGAAAAAAAGACTGGAAGAATTGGCTTACTATGAAAAACTCAGACAACAACAGGAGCGATTAATTGCAATTAAAAAGGCGGAGAAGGCAAGATTGGCCACAAAACCCATCTATCGAAAGTATAAATCCAATCCACTCAATTCGATAAGTATCAATCCCACCGTTGACCTTACCCAATATGTTTTACCACCTATAGAAGAAGATACGATTGAAACCATAGACGTCGCTCCTCCAATGACTCAGGAGATGAGAGATTATCAGATTTCTTTATTTACAGGAGTAAGTACCAGCGGTCCAGGAGCCAGGTATTATACCAATGAAATGTCACTCAATTTGTTGTGGGGAAATAATGGTGGTCTGGATGGTGTCGAGGTGGGAGGTTTATTTAATGTCATCCAAAAAAATGTGATTGGTATCCAGGCCGCAGGCTTTGGAAACTTTGTCAAAGGGGATTTAAATGGCGTCCAGGCCAGTTTGGGGATCAATACAGTTAATGGCAATGCGGATGGGGTACAGGTGGCAGGGTTACTCAACTCTGTCGGGAAGACCTTTAAAGGAGTGCAGGCTAGTGGTTTGATTAATACGGCAAAAGGGACTAGAAATACTATTCAAGTAGCGCTCTTTTTAAACAATACTAAAGGTGATGCCAGAAGTCAAGTTAGTGGTGTTTTCAATTTTGCTAAAAATGATGTGTCCAGCAATCAGATTGCTGGATTACTCAATGTGGCAAAAAAGGTAGATGGTTTTCAAATTGGACTAATCAATGTTGCAGATAGTGTTGGGACTGCTTCAATTGGGCTCTTAAGCTTCATAAAAAATGGACACAATCGGGTTGAATTTTCAGTGAATGATATTTTTTATGGAAATTTTCAATTGAGACTAGGGGTGAAGCAATTTTACAACATCTTATTATTGTCAGGACGCTTAAACAATGAAGTTGATCCGAATGCTCCTCAGACAGAAGAACTGTTGTTGAGCTGGGGATTGGGTTATGGTTTGGGTTCCGCTGTAACATTAGGAACACGTACTGATCTTAATTTTGAAGTAATGGCAACACATATTAATGAAAAGCAATTTTGGACGAATAAGATGAATTTGTGGACACAGTTTAGAACAACTTTCGACATAAGGATAGGAAAAAAGACGAGTTTGTTTCTTGGACCATCACTCAATGCATTGTTTTCTAAAAGAACTGATAATGAAGGCAGTGTAGTAGGTTCCTCTCTAGTAGGAAATACTTTTTTGAACGAATTATCTTCAAATGGAAAAGTAAATACACAGATGTGGATAGGTTTTAGCGGTGGCATCCGCTTTTAAATAATGAGTAAGTAAAGTTGTTTAAGTTTCAATTAGTTGGTTTAGGCGTTTAGATGTTTAGGTGTTTAGAATGATACACTTTAGCACAGGACGAAGTGTAGGTCAAAACACCAAATTCCAAATGTTCAAGCATAGGATGATAAAACTTCTAAACCCTAAGCCTCTAAACTTTAAAGTTCAGACATCCATATAACTATCGATCGAATAGGGATTAAATATTTGTTTACAGTCGGTGAATGTATCATCGCCTGAAAGGTAAAATTGAATTCTAAATTAAAACTGAATATTATCATGAAGAGATTATTGGTATTTCTCTTATTTGCTTGCTGTGCTTTCAGTTTATCTGCTCAGCATGAAAGTCTTTTTGGCCGCACTCGTTTGGTAGGTGCCTTTGGAGCTCCAATTGTTGAAATAGGGTATAAGAACAGCATGAATACCGGAGTCGGTTTTGGTGGCGCACTTGTTTTCAGCGACTTTTTTTTAGGTGCTTATGGTATCGCTAATGGTGATTTTGATGGCTGGTTGGAAGATGACGATCTTGACAAATTAGACTTGGGCCATGGAGGTCTATGGTTGGGCTTTACGCCGGCACGCCATCGATTGGTACACCTATACACCAGTGCAAGAGTCGGCTGGGGAGCAGTAGATATTGATCTTAGAGATGGGGGAGTGAGGTATAGTGAGTTAGACAAAGTATTTGTATTCACTCCTGAAGCCGGATTAGAATTGAATATTTTCCGATGGTTGAGGGTAGCCGGTACTTTCAGTTACAGAATGGTAAGTGGATTGGAAGAAAATAGTGTTTTATCCAATGATGATTTAACCGGTGCAATGACCAATATCACTGTTCGAATAGGTGGCTTTGGTCGCAGTAGATATTAATACTTTGTCAACAATATTATTAAACATAAGTTATCCCGAATTTTTCAAGAAAATACAGAGGAGACTTTTGAATAATAATTAGCTGATCATTAATAATAAACAAACAACAAAAAATAAAAAGATGTTCAAAACATTGAATTGGCTTTTGCCAATAATATTTATCATGTTTTTCCTAAGCAGCTGCATCTTCGATATTGACGACGATTTCGGTGGCTGTATCAGAGCGGATGGTCCAATACGTACCGCAGAGTTTAACTTAAATGATTTTGATGGGATTGACCTTGCTATAGATGCAGAAGTTTACATCCGCCAAGGAGAATTTCAAACGGTAGAAGTTCAGGCGCAAGATGAAGCATTGGATCAGTTGGAAACGAGAGTCCGCTCTGGTATTTGGAGAATAGAGTATGATAGATGTATTAGAAGGGAAGATCGGGTTAGAATCTTTATAACTGTGCCTGAAATTACCTACCTCAAGATTTCCGGTTCCGGAAAAATTGTCAGTGAAAATGTATTAGTCACAGATGATTTGGTGATTAGCATAGAAGGATCAGGAGATATAGACTTGGCTTTAGATTCAGATGACATAGAAGCTAATATATCCGGATCTGGTGCAATAGCATTGGAAGGTATAGCTGATGTAATGGATTGCAACGTTTCAGGATCAGGAGATTTTAGATGTTTCCCACTGGAAGTTCGCAGAGCAAATGTGCGCATTTCAGGTAGTGGTGATATAGAAGTTTATGTTTTAGATCAATTAGATGTTAGAATCACGGGTTCAGGGGATGTATTCTATCGAGGCATACCCAATTTGAATATTTCTGTTTCAGGTTCAGGTGATGTAGTAGATGCAAATTAATGCCTTATCAGGTAGGAGAAAGAGCTTTGCTCTTTCTCCTACCTACTACAAGTTTTTGCTACCTTTGCGCCAAGCAAAAACAAAACGACATGCAGAGAGAAATTCATTCCTGGTATAGCCCCTCTTTGAACAAGCATATGGAAATAGTAATGTATGGTCATTATGGTTTTTCATTACTGCTTTTACCTACTGCTGCTGCAGACTTTTTGGAGTATGAGCGCTTTTTGATGATCGATTCATTGAAGCCACATATTGATGCAGGAAAGGTTAAGGTATTTTCTATCAACAGCATTAATTCTGAAAGCTGGTTGAATAATCATATGAATCCACGCCATAAGGCGATTAGACATACCCAGTTTAATCGTTATGTCTACAATGAAGTTGTCCCATTCATTAAATCTAATACTAGCCAATCTACTCCAATCATAACCAGTGGAGCTTCTTTAGGTGCAACACACAGTGCCAACTTATTTTTCAAGCGCCCGGATTTAATTGATGGTGTGATTGCTATGAGTGGTGTGTATGATTTAACCACTTATACGAAAGGATATTATGATGATGATGTGTACTTCAACTCTCCGACTCATTATCTGCCCAATTTAAATGATGAATATTATTTGCCTTTGTTGCAAAAGAAAAGCCACATTCACATTTTGACAGGACAAGGAGATTATGAAGCGCCTGATGCGTCCAGAGCGTTAGCAGGTATACTTCACTCAAAAGGGATTACCTATGATTTAGACATTTGGGGACATGATATGAGACACGATTGGACAACGTGGAGAGATATGTTGCCTTATGTACTTGCTAATAAGTTTTAAGTAAGTGATCAATAAAAAAGGGGGAACTTCATCCCCCTCTCATAAATTGGATACGCCAAAACGTCTTAATAACAAACTATTACTAAAACCTAAATCTTAATCCGCTGGTCATACCGATTCTACTTTCCTGAGTTTTTACAAAAGGATTAGGACTCAAATCATTTAAAGTGGCAGCATAGATAGGAGCCAGGTTTAACTCAAGCTGGTTGTTGATTTGATAGGCAATAGATAATCCAAATTGATAATCGATTTGAAAGTCAAACGACTCGGGAGAACGGAAATCGGCAGTGCGGGTATTATTTTTTCGAAGCAAGGCAGATTCGAAATCTTTCAATTCTGTTTCTATTTCTTGGTGGACATGCGCAATTAACCCAGCCCTTATATTAGCTCTTAGTCTATTACCTCCTAAGTGATATTCGATTTGTATAGGAACACTTACTCTATTCACAACAGATTTAGTACTCAAATTAATATCGAATTCATCCTCATCTGAAAAAATGGTAGTCGTATCTACTTGAATAGCACTTATTTGAACATCCCCACTACTGTAACCACTATTTATGGAGTAATTATAATCATACTCATAATCTCTAAATGGTCGATTGGGAAGATTCATTCTATCTTTTCTCTTAAAACGAACACGATGATCCTCATTGGCTTCTGTTTGAAAGAAGGTCAGACCAGAAATCACACTCAACTTGGGCGTGATTTCATAACCCACATTAATACCATAAGCATAAGTGTGAGCCATAGCATTGATCACAGGAAACTCCTTTTTAATGGGGTTGGGTTCAAAGAAATTAAAATTGAGTGTAGAGCTAAGCATGGTATTGAACAAGCCCATTTCAGCTTCTACAAACCACTTTTTATCTTTTCTTTGAGGAGTAATTATTTTTTCTTCCTGTGCTACTGGTACTTCAATTACAATATCATCATAATTGAATGCTAATGAAATTGGCTTAGACTGAGCTATGGGTTCTAACAAAGCAAAAGCCTCATTTCTGTTGGTTTTTGGGTTGGTTTCTAAGGGGATATCTTCTACTGCTTGTGAAAAATCTTTATTCTGGTCAGCAACAACTTCATCTTTTTGGCTTAAATTTTCTGCTACTGGATTTTTAGCATCAAAAATATTCTGTGATCGCGCACTACTTTTTCTTTTCGCTTGATTTATTAGAGACGACTCTTGTAATTCTACTACTATTGGTGCATCTTTTTTGACAATTGACTCTTCCTCTATGGGTGCAGTTTCAATTTCATTGAAAAAGGGTACATTAGAAGCGTTATTTTCAAAGGACGCAATTCGATCGTTGAGTTGACTAAGCTCTTTCTGGAAATAGATATTTTGATAAATAGTAAACCCTAAGAAAAGTATTGCCGCTGCTGATGCTATCCAAAATAACTTCTTATAGGTCCAAACAGGCATGGATACCACTTTGGGAACAGCAGCTGAAACACCCATCCATACTGATTCAGGAGGAGCCTCCTCATATCCTCCTAATTCATTGTTGAGAAACTTTTCTAAATCGTCGTTGTGTAAATTTTCCTCCATATCAAGTAGTTAGATTTTGAGCCAATAACTTTTTATAATGAGCTTTAGCTCTATTCAATTGAGATTTGGAAGTACCCACAGAAATATTCAGTTCATCTGCAATTTGCTGATGAGTATACCCTTCAAGAATATATAGGTTAAAGACCGTTCTAAAACCCAATGGCAACTTTTGAATCAACTTGATCAACTCTTGTTCCCTGGATTCGCTGGGAGAATAATCAATTGATTTGTTTAACAGGTATTCTATTTCATTTTCTTCCATTTTTACCAATTGGTGCTTCTGCTTTCTGATATACTGCAAAGCTGCATTTAAAATTACTTTCCTTACCCATGCACCCAATGGTCCATCTTCTCTATACTGGTCCAAACATTTAAAAACTGCAATAAAGCCTTCCTGTAAGATGTCTTCGGCATCTTCTCTGTTATTGGCATATCGCTGACAAAGCACGAACATCTTACCTTTATGTAAATCATAAAGTTCTCGCTGTGCTTTTGGATCACCTTTCTTACAAGCCTTAACGATTTGTTTGAGCTTGGTATTCAAATGCAGTTGTTTTATGTGCTAGAAAAAAGAACGCTGTCACCAGTATTAGATGTCTTTATTGGTGCAGAACCTTTGGGAAGGGTTGCATAAGGTTTAGTTTTTTGTTGTTAGTTTTTTTAAAACTTTATCAAAAGCGGGATGGATACCGCTTTAAAAAACCAACAACTAACAACCAACAACTAGTTTATTTTCTATTTCATCTTTCATAAATAGTAGATTTAAATCATTGTCATAGACTGCATTGAAGACAAAATGTTGCCGGCGCATGATGTAATCATATACGTGCCAATCAGTTTCAGGAGTCGGAACTAGAGGGATGTCTTTAAATTCTATCCATTCCAGCTCCCCTTCGTTACAAAAAGGAGGAGTGATAAAATCAATATCTGCTACATAGATGTAACTTTGCCAATTGTATTTGGTAGGAGAAGACTCCGTAAGTACTCCACAGAAATGTAGAACATCAATTTTTAAGCCTGTTTCTTCTTCCAATTCTCTTTTAGCGGCAGAGTAGGGGTCTTCAAAGGGATCCAGCTTACCTCCTACTGGAAGGTATTTCCCCTGATGCGGAGGTTTAGCTCTTTTTAGGAGTAAAAACTTTTGTTCATTTCTGAGAACGATCATAGATGCACTACGCTTTAATCCTGTAGGTATCTGCATAAATTGGTTTATTCTTTGCTAGAATTTTGAACATACTCTTAAAAATATGAGCAAACTTCAGAAAAAAGTAATAAATTTGCACTCCATTTGAAGAATATTAATAACCGAAGCGTAATGAAACAAGATATTCATCCTAAGAATTATCGCATGGTGGTATTTAAAGACTTATCTACTGATAAATCATTTATCACAAAGTCATGTGCACCATCGAAAGATACGGTTGTATGGGAAGATGGTAAAGAGTATCCTTTGGTAAAGTTAGAGATATCTGCTTTTTCACATCCTTTCTTTACAGGTAAAATGAAGTTTGTCGATACGGCTGGTCGTATTGATAAGTTTAATAAGAAGTTTGCAAAGTTTGCTAAAAAATAATTTAGCATTTGACTACATAC
This sequence comes from Bacteroidota bacterium, assembly GCA_038530915.1. Lineage (GTDB taxonomy): Bacteria > Bacteroidota > Bacteroidia > Chitinophagales > Saprospiraceae > JANQPA01. Next base: position 664 of record JBCBCD010000257.1, on the reverse strand, counting down.
TTTCTTTTTTAAGGGTTAAAAAGTTAATTATTGAGCTTTTTAACCCTTTCTGTTATATACTTCGTTTGATCAATAAAGTTGTTGTACTAACAATTTTTTATATCCTTCCCCATAGGTTTGTATTTCAAAAACTTTTTTAATTCCTTGTGTTTATTTGAGTAATTCTAGTCGTTTATTAGTTAGAATTTACTTTAAATAGATTATACAGTTACAGTAATTATGGCAAATATCATCCTATTTGATAATGAAGTTAGAGAACGTCTACTACCATTGACTTACACCCGCCCGGTATGCGAATTGAGAGTAGGTATTCTTACCATTATGGAGAAATGGAAAAAGTGGCTGGGAGAAGAACATACCTATTCTTATATCACGCAGGATTATCTTGCAGAAAAGTACTCCATTGAATATGGAAATGAAAACCTGGTAATCAATGGTTCTGTAATGCCTTCCGAGCAATTGATGTCCTTAATCAAATACATCAACTTTAATGAAGCTTACATTAAAGGAGAAGATTTGATTTTAGCTAAGTTAGATGAAAAGCAATTTGAAAAACTGATACAGGATGAGCCTATTGATGAGTTGAAGGGCATAGACCTAGAGAATACTGAGTATCTCAAACTAAATAATCTTTGGGATATTTATCAACTCAATGACGCTGCTT
>JBCBCD010000256.1:0-8278 GCA_038530915.1 Bacteroidota bacterium | reverse complement strand
AAAAGTTGAAATGACAGATCCAAATCGATAAGTTATTCTTTGACCATTACTTAATAGTTATTTTTCAAAGGGCTTGCTGCTTTTTTATCAACCTCGCCGACTTTTTTAATGCTATCAAACTGACAACTCTTTCCGGTAATGGTAAGTGTATTTGATTCAATTGTCTCAAATGGTGTGGAATTACCCAACAAAACATATTCTACTGTACATTTAATGGTGTATTCTCCAGTCCAGGGAATAGGAATGGTTCTCACTGCTTGTGAAGTATTCCAAACCTTATTACCATTGACATGTTCAGCCCTCCACTTGTAAGTCACAAACATATCAGGGCGATCCAATACATAATCAGGTATATCAACACTGACACCTACCTGAGCAATATTCTTTGAAGGATTATAACCCCTGCAAATTTCCAGCTCAGAAATTGGAACCAATGTTGGGTCACTGGATTGTGCTTGAGTAGTTGCAAAGAGGAAGAGTAATGGGATAATGATTAGAGCTGGCTTCATGGAATTACAAATTTATTTAATACAATAATACTGATTTTCTAAACATGAAACAATTTCTACATTTGTTTCTTTTGACCTTTTGACGTACAAAAAACGATCAAGTCACGCATTAAATGGTAGAGACCAATGCTTGCGTATTGCCATTACCCTTATGAAGATAACAATCAATATTGAAACAGTCATGGAGACATCCACACTAAAAAATGTTTTTAAGATCAAATAGCTCACCGCTCCAGCAAAACAGGCTGATGCATAAATCTCTCTACTGAAGATAAGGGGAGAATGATTGGAAAGTACATCTCTTGTAACTCCACCAAAACAAGCGGATACCACTCCCATCATTATAGCTATTATTGGAGATAAACCAACAGATAATGTCTTTTCCAGACCAAGAATGGTAAATAAACCAATACCGATGGTATCAAATAAGAAGAAACCTCTTCGGATCTTTAAAATGAGGTTTTTAGCAAAAAAACAAATGCCTACAGCAATTGATACAATTAACACGTAAATTTCATTTTGCATCCAGCCAACAGGCGTACTTCCTATCAGTACATCCCTAATGGTTCCTCCGCCCAAAGCTGTAACAAAACCAAGAATGAATACACCAAAAAAGTCAAACTTTCGGTCTACTCCTGCCATAACTCCGCTGATGGCAAAAACAAGTGTCCCTGTGTAATCGATGATTGTAATCAAATCCAATTTACCCATCTTCAAAATTTTGGGCAAATATGCATCTTTTGAAGGTTTGAGTCCAGTAGTAGCAGCAATCTATTCATCAGAAAAAATGAGCGCAAGTAGCATCACATCAGCTTTGCTACTGCGCTCTGATTATTAAATCTGCTTTAATATCCAATTTCCGGTGAATCCATACTGCTTCCATTTAGGAAGTGGATGGAAATGCGATGCCTGTACATCTCTGAATAATCGTTCTAAAGTGTTTTTACGATAGAACCCAGCACCTCCTACAACATCCATGGCATCATTTACTACTTGTTTGCACGCCTCAGCAACATTCGTTTTTAGGCTAAGCATTTGTACCGTCATATTTTCATTGGGTGTAAAAGCTAAGTTATTGTTTAATGCATACATAGCTTTCCACTGAGTAACTGCACTCATGTAACTATTGTTAAGCCTGCCAATTAATAGACTGGTATAATCATTGGGCTGTTTTTGTGCGTATGTAATGGCTATTTCTCTTGCTTTTTCAGCAATACCTACATACGCCGACATGATCAGTGGCATGGCAACTCCTAACACAAGATTCCAAACGGGATGATACTCTCCCCTGGGACGCCGCAATGCAATACTGGATTCAGGGATGAAAACTTGTTCAAAATGAATAGTGTGTGATCCTGTAGCTCTCATGCCCAACACTTTCCAGTCATTGCCTACAGAAACGCCCTCAGCATGCATGGGGACTGAAAAGTGCAGTACTTCCCAATTGCCGGCTTCATTTAAGTAAGGCGCACTGGTAACGGCTATATCACCTATTTCTGATTGACTGGCAAAGTGTTTTTTTGCTGAAAATAAATAACCACCTTTAATCCTCTCTAAATCCCCGTTGGATGATAACCAGTCCTTAGCTCCGGTGCTTATTAAAATCAGTTGTTCATTAACAATTTTTTTAAGTAGTTCTTTGCCAACACCCTTGTTTTTGTATTTCCACAAACTTGCAGCAACTAAATGTTGGTGCATAGAAAAAGCAAGTGCCGTAGAGCTACAATAAGTAGCTAAGGTTTTAATGAGGTGGCAGTTCTGTACGTAACTAAGCCCTGCCCCTCCTAATTCTTCTGTAATCATTGCAGAAAAAAAATTATGCTGTTTCAATCGATCATAGTTCTCATATACAAAAGTGTCATGATGATCCTTTTGCTGAGCCAGGGATTCAAAATCTGGGCCAATCTGATGCACCAGCTCATTCCAATCCGTTTTGGTTTTTTGTAATACGTTCATTTAGTCAGTTTTATGTAGTTGTTTCATTCAAATGATACTACAATGTAGGAGGATTTGCTGCTTGATCCAGGAGTAAATGAGTAGTTGGTAAGGATTTTGAGTAAATGGGAAAGAAGCCTGATTTGTGTATGGCACAGATACTATAAAGGAATAACCAGTTCTACCAAAGTGCCTAAAGCTTCATTGTATTCATCTTTTAAATCAAAAACCTTTACAGATGCTTTTGTATTACTTAGTCGGTTGAGTCCTTCCAAGCGGTCGCTGGTGATATTTAATCCAAATGATTTTCTGCGGTTTTGAGGTTTAGGCTTCAAGGCTGCGGCAGCTTCTCTTCCTATGCCGTTGTCCTCGATCAAACAGATTAACGTATTACTTTCTCTTCTGATCTTAATGTCAATTTTTCCACGCCCCTCTTTTTTGGGCATAAGCCCATGCCAAATGGCATTTTCTACAAACGGCTGTAATAGAAGTGGAGGTATTTTTATCTTTTCAAGATTAATATCTCTTTCAACACATAAATCATAATCAAAAAGATCGTCAAATCGCATGCTTTCAATCTCAATATATAGCTTTAAAGCTTCGAGATCGTCCAGCAATGGTACTGTAGTACTCTTGGAATTTTGTAAAACTAAACGGATCAAGCGGGAGAAGCGATTAAGATAATCAGAAGCCTTTTCCGGCTCCTTGCTAATGATAAAGTATTCAATAGAACTGAGAGAATTAAAAATGAAATGAGGATTCATCTGTGCACGTAAAGCACTCATTTCCATAGATCTCAATTGTTGTTCGTATTTGACTCTCAGCCGTTCTTCTTTGCGTACTTGTAGTATTCTCCATTTATAAAGGGAAAAAAATACTGCAATGGTACTTAAAATGACAAGACTCCAAAACCAAATGGTTTTGTACCAAACAGTAGAAATGTGTATGAATACTTCAGCCGGGATGCCTAATGATTTTCCTTCACTATTTAAAGCTACAACCTTAAATACGTAATCTCCACCAGGTACATTGGTGTAAGATTTAAATTTGCGTTTGGTGCCATCCTGCCATTGTTTATCAAACCCTTCAAGTATATACTTAAAAGTGATTTTTTCAGGGAGATTGAAACCAATGGAAGAAAATCCAAAAGAGAAATAGTTGTCCTTAAAGGATAAGTAAATACTATCTACAGCATTTATATTCATACTGATATCTCTTTTTTTATCAAAAACTTCAAAAGAAGAAATATAGGCACGTGGCAACTCAGGATTGTGCCTTAGTTGCTTAGGATGAAAAAAGGCAAGCTGTTTGGGCAATCCTATGACATACTTACCAGAGGATAATTCATTGGGATGATTATAGGGCTTTGGAAAACCATATTCCTGATCGAATTGTGTAGTAAACTTTTCCTCAATTGGATCAAACCATTGTATTCCTGCTTCAGTAAACACCAATAATTGTTCATCTATAACTCTCACAGATGCTACAGAACTACCTCTTAATCCTTCTTTTTTACCATAATACCTTAGAATGCCTTTATCCAGGCTGTCCGAATGGGCATAAGCTAGAAATTTAGTTCTTGTAGCTATCCAAATGCCACCATTTGAATCGGCTTCAATGGGGCCCAACCATTGTAGTTTTTTAAGATCTTTTTGTTGATGAGGATGATAAAAAATCTTGTTGGTTGATCTTTCATAAATCAGTAAACCATTGGTTTCTTGTATCCATATGTTTCTTTTGGTGTCTTCAGTAAGTCTCATGCCAACTAACTTTTCCTGGGAAAGACTATCTATCTTCTTTTTGAAAGATTGGAAAATACCTTTATTAAAGTCTGCTTTTAATAACTTTTCTGAAGAACATGTGATCCAATAGCTGCCTTTATGATCTTTTATGATGTTGTGAAACTTTGGAGTAGGGGAGTCTATGATTTTTGGATATTTCTTAAGCTGAGTAAAGCCATCCTGGTAATAATAAATCGCTTGATCCTCAAGGATTAAAACCGTGCCATCTTCTAGTTGAATCATATCCGAAATAAAAAAACCTCCTTTTTGAGAGATATAAGACTCATCTATAGGAATCAGTTCCCAACTATCAGCAAGCTGATCATAGATGTATAATCCTTTTGAAGAATGAGCAGCAACAAATAATCGTTTCTTTCTTTCATCCTCTATTATCTTGATGGCATAAGACGGGAATTTTGAGTCCTCATTTACAAACCTCAATTTTTCTACCTGTTGCAGTACAGGGTTAAACATTTGAAAGCCATGCACTTTGCTTGCACTCCAGATGCGTTGATATTTATCTATATGATCAATACTATATGAACGTTTGTCAGTATTAGTATAAGTTTTTGTAATACAATTGGTAGGAATATCATAAAGTAAAACGCCATTGCTGGTGCTTATCCACAATTCATCAGAAGATTTGGGGTAAATAGTTTGTACTCTTTTTCCCCAACCAAGTGGTTTTACTCCTTCTTGAAAACGAGGATTGAGTTGAGTGATTTGCTCTGTTTTAGGATCAAAAACGAAAACTCCATAAAAGAAAGTCCCATAATAGATTTTACCATCCGTATGAGCTAAAATGGTCATAGGAACATTTGACTGAGGTTCGGCCTCTTTATCTTGCATTTCAACGGTGAAGTTTTGATATGATCCGGTGATTTTGTTAAAACGATTTAGTCCTCTTGCTCCTACCCAAAGGATACTATCATTATAAAGATCTTGCTCAATAGAATAGGCTCCTCTACCACAAACAGATCCACCAAACTTAGAATTTATGTCCAGACATTGATCATAGTGTTTGAAATCATCTGTTTCAGGGCGATATCTGCGCAGCCCCCCTTCTTGGAAGGCTAGCCAAATCTCACCACTTCTATCCTTAAGGATATCAAAAGGACTTTTAGATGGGATGCTATTGGGATCTCCTTCAATGGATGCATAATTCTTAAACTTTTGGGTCGCAAGATCAAAATAGGAGACGCCATTATTGGTAGCAACCCATATTTTTCCATGCTCCACATCAGATACTATTTTGTCAATGAAATTTCCAGCTATAGAAGTAGAATCTTCATCGTCATGGGTATACAAATGGAGTTCACTTCCATCAAATCTTGCTAAGCCGAGAGGTGTACCAATCCACGCTAACCCAAATTCGTCTTCAGTGACTGTTGTGATGTAATTCATAGGGAGGCCTTTTGATTTGTCAATGATAAGAGGGGCCTCAAATAAATTTTGAGCAGACAAAGACTGATGACTCATGAGCAGAAGCATTGCTCCGAACAAACTCATCAAAAAATTGCTCCCTAAGGGTAAGTGTATCCTTTTTACTTTTTCAACTTTCATTCATACAGTATAACTTATCTAAAAAAGCAATTGAACATCAAATGCATATGCCTTATTTCTCTATGAAGTTGTTTAAGAATTCCTCAATGAGCTGCCAAGTGTTCATGGAGGAATTCTTAAACAACTTCTATATCTAATTTAATTCAGGATGCTGGAAATGTCTTTTTCCTTTAGTGTATGGATAGCTTTTTGATCGTTTGGTAAGTTTCTTTGAGTATGGCTAATTAGAAAGTGCTTAAATGGGGAGAAATAATGGAAAAAAGAAAGGTTCCCACCCGCACTCAAGATCTCACTCCATGAACTAAAGTGTGATTGTTCTCGAGGGTTAGTCCACATAGTTTTGAAACCGAAAACAAAATTTCATTACTTAATTAATCCTCAAATTTTTTATGAAAACGATCAAAATGAAAAGCAGTAGAGTCATCGGCATAATAGCTATGATCCTACTCATTGGTGCACAGATGATGGCCAATGTCAAAATTTATCAGTATTCAGGTTACAAGGGCAAAGCCATAGAATGTAGCCAGGGAGAACATTCAATCAGTAAATTTTCGAAACACTTTTACAAAACTCCATACTGCTCCGTTAAAGTGCCTAGCGGTTATTTATTGGATGTAGATTACTATGGAAGGGGTTGGAAGAAAGGAACTTACAAAACGTACACCAACAATGTGAGCCGTTTAAGTGTCAAGTTCAAAAACATTAGAATTCGCAAAGCCAATAATTACCCTTCAGAGGATGGAGATGAGTACAACCAGCCAGATTGTGGCAATAATTGGGCAGTACAATTCTATGAGCGTACCAACTACAAAGGTAAGTACGACTGCTATTCAGCTGGCAAGCGTAAGTACGTACCATCCTTTGGAAAGTACCCACAATCTGTAAAAGTAAAAAAAGGCTATGAACTGATTGTAGTTTTCAACAAACGTCAGGTCAAGAAGATCACAGGAAGTAAAAGCTATGTCAGATTACCTAAGTTTGACTACATCGAATTGAATAAGATTGGAACCAAGCCACCTGTAGATACTAAACCTGGAGATAAACCAGCATGTGGCAATGATTGGGCAGTACAGTTTTATCAAAACAGCAGTTACAAGGGTAAATATGAATGTTTTACGGCAGGGGAACACAAGTATACCCCTTCATTCGGAGCATATCCTAAGTCAGTAAAGGTTAAAAAAGGATACAAATTGCTGGTTGTTTTCAACAAGCGCCCGGTAAAAACGATAACAAGTAGTAAGGGCTATGTCAATCTACCTAAGTTTGATTACATCATTTTGCAAAAGATGGGTAGTAATCCACCATTAGATAACAAGCCGAATACGCCAGCAGCCTGCGGCAATGATTGGGCAGTGCAGTTCTACCAAGGCAGTAGCTACAAAGGAAAATATAACTGTTATTCAGCAGGAAAACACAAGTATGCTTCTTCTTACGGATCTTCTCCAAAGTCGGTAAAAGTAAAGAAAGGCTATAAAGTATTGATTATGTATCGTGGCCGTCAGGTGCAGGAAATAACCAGCAGTAAGAGCTACGTTAAATTACCCAATTTTGATTACATCATTATGGATAAGTTGAGTAATGAAAAGCCAAGTGTTCCAACAGCTTGCATTGATAATTGGGTAGTACAATTCTATGCGAGTACCAATTACAAAGGCAATTTGGAATGTTTCACCACCGGAAAACATAAGTATGCTTCTACTTTTGTGAAAAATCCGAAGTCGATAAAAGTGAAGAAAGGCTATAAAGTATTGATTATGTATCGTGGTCGTCAGGTTCAAGAGATCACAAGCAGTAAGAGTTATGTCAAATTGCCCAATTTTGACTACATCATGATGAGTAAGGTGAGCGATGAAAAGCCAAGTGTTCCAACAGCTTGCATTGATAATTGGGTAGTACAATTCTATGCTAGTAGCAATTACAAAGGCAATTTGGAATGTTTCACTGCTGGTAAGCACAAGTATGCTTCTACATTTGTAAGAAATCCGAAGTCGATAAAAGTGAAGAAAGGTTACAAAGTTTTGATCATGCACCGTGGTCGTCAGGTCAAGGAAATTACAAGCAGCAGTAGCTATATCAAGCTTCCGACGTTTGATTATATCATGATGAGTAAGGTGAGTAGCCACTCAGGTGGTAGAGGATCTAGCAATAGACAAAATTCCAATACTGGAAGAGTCGGCACAAGTAACAATAGAAATAGTAATTGGGGGGTACAATTCTACGAAGAGAATAGTTTTAGTAGCAAGGCTCAGAGTTTTAGCCAAGGGGACTATACGCTAGATTTACCTGCCGGCTTCGTACCTAAGGCTCTTAAAGTAAAACCAGGTTATGAAGTTACACTTTTCTTTGGTACTAGTGTAGTAAGATTTGTAACAGGCATGACTTACAATATCAACTATAAATTTTATAGGTTTTAAATAAGAAAGCTTGAGAAGCAGGATGTCGCGGGAATGACTGGTGGGAATAGCTGGGGAGTACAGCTTAATAGTAACA
>JBCBCD010000255.1:0-8290 GCA_038530915.1 Bacteroidota bacterium | reverse complement strand
TTTTCCAAAATCCATGTTATAGAATAATTGCCTTGGCCGAAAATTTAGCATTTGAATTTGGCGTATTTAAAGATGTAGAAAGAAAGACGCAAAAAATTGTCGGCCAAGGCAATTATTCTATAACATGGATTTTGGAAAATGAAGTATGGAAAATCCTTTGCCATACCTGGTCAATGCCTATCAAGGACGAATAAAAATCTAATCATGTGATAGTTAGTTAGATTATCTGTCGATTGATCTACATACATAAAAAATTAGAAGAATGAACACAAAAGCAAACACTAATCTTTACTGGATTTCAACAGGCTTGGTCGGCGTAATAATGTTTGGTTCTGCAATACTTTATATCGTAAGTCACGATATGGTAGTAGAAAATATGAAACATTTAGGTTATCCTGCTTACTTGGTAAATATTTTACCCTTTACAAAAATAATAGGTGCTACTTTGCTATTATTTGGGAATAAGTTCATTCCAAACCATATTTGGAAATACCTAACCGAATGGGTATATGCTTCCCTATTTTGTAATTTTGTTTTGGCATTTATCGCACACGGACAAGCTGGAGACGGTTGGATTAACCCAGGAACTATTGCTTTAATCCTCTTGCTCGTATCTTATTTTCTTTCAAAGAAAGTAGGCAAATAATCTGAACTTTAAAAAAAGTATAGATTACTTCACCTTTTTGGTATAAACCATGGAGGCATCTTAAAGTAGAAAAGTAATAATACTACTAAAGTAATTGATTCGAAGGAATCATTCATATATACATCTGAACCCCATGTAGTTTAAACTACAAGAGAAAACTTAAATGTTTGGAAAGCCTTGCTAAAGAAATAAAGTAATTGGATTGTACTCCAACCATTAACTCCTTTGGAAATAAGTAAAACCCGCATCTGTTCCACCTCCACCTAGAGCGATAGCAATATTGAGATGTGCCATTGCTTCTAAATGGCGAGCATTTTTTATGCCTTGAACTACAAATCCATGAAAACCTGCATCTTCAGCCAACTGTCTTACTGCTTGAGCAGCATCTATATCATCAGACGCAATGAATGTCGTCAATTTTTGCTCATTGAAAGTTTGCTTTTCCTTTTTCATGACATCAGCAAAAATGGTGTTAAACGCTTTTACCACTTTACTATTTGGTAAAAGACGTGCAGTTTGTTCACCTCCACTGTCCTCACCTAAAAATAGAGGTGACCAATCTTCAATATTAATGGCATTAGTTATATCTACAACGATTTTTCCCTTGAGCAAACTTTCGTGTTCCTTTAAGACACCTTCCATTGCTGAATAGGGAATAGCAAAGCATATTATCTCACCATATTTGCAAGCATCGGAAATAGAAACTTGTTGACCACTTGGATTTGGTGAACTATATTTCACCGAATGACCAGCATTGCTAAATAAATTTCCGAGACTTGAAGCTACATTACCAGCGCCGACAAAGCCAATTTTCATTTCTAAACGGGTTTTTAATTAAAAGATATTACAATATTGTATGTTTGTGAGCAAACAACCAAATGGTAGGCTACTAACAAATTAGTAAGTATGAGAAAAAAATCATCCTCCAACTTTTCCAATGAAAAGTTTTTAGAATATGAATGTCCCTTCATGACCACTCTTCGTTTCATAGGAAAACGCTGGAAGCCTGCGGTAATATGGAAAATCAATGAAGGTAAAATTCGATTTAAATTGATAAAGGAAGTGCTTCCATACATAAGCGACAAGATGCTTTCCAATACAATTAGTGAATTAGAGACCGACGGGATAATAGAGAAAATTGTATTTAAGGAAGTTCCACTTAGAGTAGAATATAAATTAACAGATTTTGGAAGAAAATTACTGCCCGTTTTAAAAGAAATGAATACATGGGGAATTCAAACAATTGAGGATATTAAAAAAACAAATGATAGCTTCGAATGACCGAATTTCTTTCAATGCGAATACTGCATAGGCATGGTTCGTTTTTTGTCATTTCATTAATAGCTGGATAGACGGACTTTTTCAAGGCATTATCAATAGGGAACGACATTTTGTTTTTGGTGTATTTTCTGATTTTATCACAGATTCAATACCTTTAGCTAAGCGAAAACGTTTATGGACAATTTGAGGATCAAAACTAGCATCTCCATCTCTACGATATCCTAAGAACCCATCATAAAATACTTATTGAAAAAGGGTTATACCATCCAGTTTTTAAAATCAGTGGCCTTAGCTTTACTAATAATTATAGATTCGCCAGTTTTAGGACGTATATTCAAAAAAAGCCTTCCATTGAAATAGTATTCTACATCCACAATAGCATCTTTATTAACCAAATACTGCCGATTAGCTCTATAAAACTGTTGTGGGTTTAACTCTTCCATAATTGCATCCAGGCTTAATTCCATAGCGAACATCCTCTGGTCAATCGTGATACATTTTACAAGGCCATTTTTTGTCTGAAAATGACTTATTTCATTGATACTAACTGGCACTAACCGGTCTTTATTCGTTAGTAGAAAGCTCTTTCTGTAGTGCTTTTGCTTAAGTAGCTTTTCACTGAGTCTATGGATACTTGCTTGTAAGTTTTCGACGGTTGATTGCCTGGTAAATAGGCGTTTGTACTTATCAATAGCTTTCTTAAGCTCTTCCCTTTTTATAGGCTTTAGTAGATAGTCCACGCTATCCAGTTCAAATGCCTTAATCGCATATTGGTCGTATGCTGTACAAAATATGATTGGTGAAGGATTACTAATTCTTTCGAAAATCTCAAAAGAAAGTCCATCATTGAGATAGATATCAGCAAGGATGAGATCTATGTGTGAGTTAGTCTGAAGAAAGTCGATGGATTCTTTGACCGATGCTGTTATGCAGCTAATGATAATACCATCATCTAAAGCAAGCAATAACCGTTTTAACTGCCTTGCCAGATTTTCTTCATCTTCGATAATCAAAATATTCATTTCAACAGCGGTATTTGTACACGGAAATCTTCTTTGGTTTGGGTAATAATCACTTCCTTTTTAGATGCATATTTGTAGCGTTGGTTTAAATTATACAATCCAATAGAATGATTTTTTTCAACTAATTCCCTCTTTTGGAGGTTATTGTGTACCTCCAGGTATTCACCTATCACATTCACTTTTACGTATAATGGATTTGATCTATTAAAGTAGTTGTGTTTAACGGCATTTTCTATTAGCATCTGTATTGACAATGGGACTACCCTAAAGTTAAGCTTATCGGTAGGTATGGAAAACTTAAACTGAACTGCTTTACCAAAGCGCTCCTCAATCATGGCTGCGTATACTTTGGCAAAATGTAATTCTTCGTCTAGGCATACGGTACTTGCTCTTTCGTTTTTAAGGACATAACGGTACACATCAGACATATTCATAAGAAACATTTTCGCCCGTTCGGGAGCCTCTTCTATCAGCCCATTTAGGGTGGAAAAGGAGTTGAACATAAAATGCGGGCTAATCTGTTCGCGCAGTTGTGCGAATTTAGCTTGTGCTGTTTCCTTTTGAAGGCCCTCATTTTCAAGCTTCACTAAGTATTTTTCTTTGATACTACGATAAGAAATGGCTATTAGGATACATACTATGGTTACCGTAGCATTGATGGCCAGATTCCAATAGTAAAAGCTACCCAAACTTGGTCCCGTCACGATCCCAAACCTGTTGGCAAATCGGAAAAAAATAAAGGATTGGATAGCAGCGAATAGAACCAAATTTATAAGCACTAAATGGATAACTTTAGCAAATGAGATTTTAATCGGTCCCAGCTTTATATCTTCCATATAAAGGTTAAAAGATAGAATAAGCAAAGATGACATAAAGGTAACAGCCAGGCGGCGAATGTAATCCCTAGTATCAAACCCTATTAAACCAATAGAATCCAGACGCAGCATCATACTGAGCCTTGGCAGACCGAGAAGAATGGTGATGACAAGGGTACAAATTAGAATCAGGAGTGGTCTACTGATTATTTTATGATGGTTCAATTGTTGCATATTAACTGCAAGCTAATCACCTTCTTTAAGGAATATGGTGTGATTGCGCTTTTATTATTTTTTCAGCCGTTTTTAAAAATATTTATAAACTCTCTTTCCCACTCTGGAAAAAGATTAGAGCTGTAGGGTACCTCTAAATGTTTGGTCACCACATTGGAGAAAAGAGACCTAAAGTCAGTTGTTACTGGTAAATCTCTTTGATCTTCTAAATTTTCAAAAGCCAGTTCAGGAACTTCCCCATATATTTTGCCTCCCTCTACAGAATTACCCAGTACAAACATGCAGGAGCCACGCCCATGGTCTGTTCCTAGGCTTCCATTTTGTTTCACTGTGCGGCCAAACTCCGTCATGGTCATTACGAGTACATCATCCTGAAATTTTTCTATATCCTTCCAGAAAGCTGCAATACTATTAGATAAATCTTTAGCGTTTCTAGTAAAGCCACCGAATTGGGTAGACTGCCTTGAATGCGTGTCCCAACCGTTTGATTCTGCAAAGGCAACCTCCAGGCCCACACCTCCTTTAATAAGTTGTGCGATTTGTCGAAGCGATTGGCCAAGTGGTGTATTGGGATAAGTGACTCCTGTGGGCGGTTTAATAGACTTTACCTGGGCTTCTTCTAATATTTCTACTGCATCAAGACTGACGGTGCCCGTATTTTGAATAATTTCCTGAGTGGTTTGCCGATATAGTGCCTCAAAACCTTGGTTGGTTACACTGGAGGCGTCACCCTTTGCTATCTTTAGATTATCTAGATTTTCAATAGTCAATGCATAGGCATTTCCATACAATGATTTAGGTGTGGCAGGCGTCATACTCACCGCCTGAAAAGGAGTACCTTCGTGTCCCAGTAAACCGACGGCACGATTGAGCCATCCAGAAGAAGTACTTTTTTTACCTGGCGTACCGTTTTCCATGTAATCTTGCGCATCAAAATGGGAGCGGTTAGGAATGGGAGAACCGATTCCATGTACCACAGCCAATCTACCTTCTCGAAAAAGTGATGCAAAAGGATGAAAGAGTGGATTCAGCCCAAAACGACCATCTAGCTCGATCAATTTATTGTCGCCAGTAGCTGGAACCAAAAGATCAGGCCGGACTTGCTTTAAAAAAGAGTCGTCCAAGGGCTGTATGGCTTGTAGTCCGTCCATAGCCCCTCTTTGAAATATACATACCAAAATCTTCCTTTTGGCACCAATGCCTAGATTCTTTTCTGACTGTGCAGCCGCAGCGCGCAGCACAAAAGCAGGAACACCACCTATGGTGTAAGTGAAGGCAGCCAGGCTACTACCTCTGATAAAAGCTCTTCTATTCCATTTCATCGATTTAAAATTTTATTGTCGTTGAAACTCTGGCGAACCTAAGATTAGGCCAACAATTTGCCCTAAATCATTTGATGATTGAGATTTAGTCATGGCTTTGGTCTCCCTTTCTGTTATTTCATGCTTCTCTGTTTTGGTCTTTTCTTTTAGTTTTTGATCAAAATTTGGATCTGCTAAAATAGGAAGTAATAATTCCTGGGTTTCCCGAATATTCCTTCCTGGGTTTAGTATTTTTAAGTAAGTACTCAATGCCTCTTGATCTGATTCAGGCTCTCGTTTATTGTTCAAATTCAATAAGTCAAGCGACACGCCTTCCATTTCCATTTGTGCCAGTTCATTAGCAAAGTTCATGCGATTTAGCAAAGCCGCCCCATTTGTCCAGAATTCATTGTTTTCTGGGTAACCTGTAGGCGATTGGTAAGCATAAAGCGGTTGTCCCATCTGTGTACACCATCTAATAAGTTTGCGGTAGTCTTTCACCTCAGCATCGGTAGTCCGCAAGGAGCTAACCAGATATTCCAAAGGAGTTTTAATTTTATCAGCTTGATATTGTTTATCCCAGAACTCCTCCGAAGTAATTAGCGTTTCCAAAACACTTTTTATATCTCCCCCTGAAGCTAAAAATTTTGTAGTCAATTTATCTATTAGTGATTGGGGTGGATGATCAGACACAAAACGTATGGCAAGCTTCCTGGCAATAAAAGCCGCTGTACTGGGATGCTTGGCTACGATATCTAGTATGCGCTCCCCTTCCTCAACGCCCCCTCCTGGAACGAACTTTTCACCAAGGATCACTTTTTCCTCCGCATCGTGTCGGGTAGGATCAAAGTAGAAACCATGCGCTAAGACTGCATTAAGGGTGCCTTTTATTTGCTTTTTGAGTACTTTTGCCATCTGCTCGGGTACTGGATAGATCAATGGAGATGCTTTCCATCCGGTAAAGGCTCTGGCTACTTCTTCCACATCCTGTTGAGTATATCCACCATCTACTCCCATAGTATGCAGCTCAAGGAGTTCTCGTGCGTAATTTTCATTGACACCTGGCTGTTGGGCAAATTGTTTGAGTGAGGGGTTTTGATCAAGTCGATCTTGCATCATTTTCTCCCTTTGCGTATTCGAATTGGAAAGCGTCGTAGCCCCCTCATCGGCATTAGATCGGTGATTGTCCAGATAAATAAGCATGGCTGGATGTTTAGCCGTAGCTCCCAGTAAATCTCGGAACTTACCTAAAGCATGGGGACGAATAGCATCCCTTTCATAAGACAACACCTGACTTGCCATATCATTTACCCCGTGGATAGACACATTGAAGTGGTTAAACCAAAAGTCCACCATTACTTCTTCCAATTGGTTTGGACTATATATTGCCCGTTCTATCTTTTGGGCCATTAGCTGGTAAAAAAGTACTTCGAAGGGCTGCCAATCAAAACGGTATTCGGTTAGTCGATTGAAGCGCTTATATCTTTCATTGGTATTTTCTTCTGCATTTAAAATGCGTTGTAGCAAGTCATTTTGGCCATTACTGCGGGATGAGTCTGCGCTCATTATACTCATGCCTCTTCCTCTTTGCATGTAGGATTCACTGCTTTTATTCGTTCCCCGTTGGTTAGCATTCTGACCACGTTGTAAAGCCATAAAGATAAGTCTTACACCTGGAGCGGGGTAAGTTTGACCAATCTCCTCAAGGTCCAGGGATAATGCACTGTATTTATCTTGTAATTGCTGGTTCAAGGCTTTGACATCATTAGCAGCGTTTAACTGACCAAGAGCCCAAACCTCCAGCTGCCCCAACAGATCATTGACTTGTCCATGTTTTGGCCCATAAGCCAAGCGATTAAGCAAATGAGCAGCTGCTTCTTGATCCGTCCACCCAGCTGATTTATAGGGCAGAGATAATTCCTGACTCTTGGCTAAGAAAACCTGAGCCAAGAGTGAAATTATTGTAAGTAGTTTGACGAATTTCATGGTCTCATTGTTTTACGAGTCTTTTGATTTGGATTCCATTTTCTAATTCTAATCTTACAAAATACAGACCGCTTGAAAGACTTGAAACGTCTATTTCATCATCTATTGTAGTAATTACTTTTACGCTTTGCCCCATTGCATTAAATACTTCAATTCTTTTCAGTTTGGTATAGTTTTTTCCAAAGTCTATTCGCAGCATATCGGAGGTTGGATTGGGATAAAGTTTGATTTCTGAATCACTAATTTTACTATTAACGGAAACAACCAATGGCTTGATAAACGTAAGATCGGTTGTTTTTACAGCTGTGAGAAAGCCGTCAAATGATCCTAAATTTTCTCCAGTCATATAACCTTCCGTCATTCCACCAATCCATAAGTTATTACCTTTGATATAGCCATAAGCTCTGTCTTCGTGTGGGGTTCCAAATTGGATTCCATTTAATAAGTTGAGATTGGTATCCAACTTTTGGACAAACACATCACCTGAAAGTAAATTGGGGTCCGCATTATTACTTAAATAATTTCCATAGGTATAGCCAACCGTATAAAGCGTATCATTCTGAATCATCATTTTTCTGATTAAATCTGCTTTGTCGGTCCCGAATTGTTGATAAATAGGGTTTGTCAGCTGTGGCGAGTACTTGATGACGAATGCATCTCCTTCACCAAGTGGTGCCGAGTCTATATTTCCTGTTGTAAAACCTGCTACATAAATATTACCTCGACTATCAACGGTGTTATCAAAGACCCAATCAGCTCTAATTCCTTGTGTATTAATGATTTCAGAATATGGTCGAGTTGGGTTGCTTGCATTGAGGTCCTCATAAACGGAAATAAAAGCGTTCGCTCCAGTTGCAGAAAAATACCATCCTCCTGCAATCAGTCTTCCATCTCCTGGTGTTGAGCCTGGAACGTAGGTCAAGCCCCCCCAGGCTTCGGCAGAAGCAATAAAGCCTGTAGCATTCGGTGGATTTAAAGCTCGCCAAACGTTCGATAAATCAGATT
>JBCBCD010000254.1:0-8321 GCA_038530915.1 Bacteroidota bacterium | reverse complement strand
GTAAATGGTTTCAGAAGAGCGATCAACAGAGAATTTACTAAGTATGCTGATGAACAGGGCCTATTCAAAAAGTTAAGCTTTAAGATAAGTGGTGAGGATTTTAGAGAAGGTTTGACTTCTGTTGTTTCTGTTAAAGTACCAGAACCTCAATTTAAGGGACAGACCAAAGGTGAGTTGGGAAATACGGAAGTAACAGGTATTGTTTCCAGAGCTGTGGGTGAGGTTTTACGCCACTATTTGGAAGAAAATCCAAAACGCACCAAGAAAATTATTGATAAAGTAATCCTTGCAGCAACTGCACGTCATGCAGCAAGGAAAGCCAGAGAGATGGTACAACGCAAAAATGCGATTACCAGTGGAGGTTTACCAGGTAAATTATCAGATTGTTCTTCTCGCGATCCTGAAGAATCAGAGATCTTCTTGGTAGAGGGTGATTCGGCAGGTGGTACAGCTAAACAGGGCCGTGATAGGAAGTTTCAAGCTATTCTACCATTGAGGGGTAAGATCCTAAATGTAGAAAAAGCATTGGAGCATAAGATTTATGACAACGAAGAGATCAAGAATATTTTCACTGCATTAGGTGTTAGTATACAGGAAGATGATGATGGGCAGCGCGTTTTGAATATTGACAAATTGCGTTATTATAAGGTCATTATCATGACGGATGCCGATGTCGATGGTAGTCACATTACCACTTTGATTTTGACATTCTTCTTCCGCTATATGCATAAGTTGATTGAACGAGGGCATATTTACATAGCAGCTCCACCTTTATATTTGGTGAAAAAAGGAAAGAAAGGTATTTATTGCTGGAATGAGGAAGAGCGCGTCACTGCCATCAAAGAGTTAGGAGGTGGTGATGAAAATGATACTTCTGTTAAGATACAACGCTATAAGGGGCTTGGTGAGATGAACGCAGAACAACTGTGGGATACCACCATGAATCCTGAGACGAGAATCTTGCGCCAGGTATCCATTGAAGATGGACAAGATGCAGATCGAGTATTTTCTATGTTAATGGGGGATGAAGTACCTCCTCGTCGTGCATTCATAGAAGCGAATGCGAAGTATGCGAACGTTGATATTTAAGAGTACAGCCATTCTTTTTTGGCATTGAAATAAATAGGAAAGCCAATTTTTATTGGCATTAAACAAATCCATGGTTTTGATATTCTATCTAACCATGGATTTTTTTATTTTAGGAAAGAGTATCATCGTTATAGCTATAAATCAAATAAAATGAACAAACTTTCTCTCATTGTTGTACTGCTTGTTTTTTCTATTACGCTCACCGCCCAAAAACATTACGAACGACTTGCTGCAATAGATATCCAGTCCTATAAATTTCATATTTCCATTAATGATGATAATGATGAAATGAAAGGGAAAGCTGATATTTCTCTTTTATCTAAGAAAAACCAAAACGAGATTTATTTGGATTTAGTTGCAGTAAATGAAGAGGGTAAAGGAATGAGGGTAAATAGCATTTCTTCGAATGGATCAGAAATAGAATTCACACAATCTGGTGAAAAACTAACTATAAAACCTTCAGAATCATTTAAGGCGGATACGGAATACCACTTTGTTATAGAATATGGAGGCATTCCTCAAGATGGCTTAGTAATTGGAGAAAATAAATTTGGCGATAGAACTTTTTTTGGGGACAATTGGCCTAATCGCGCCAGACATTGGTTGCCTACAGTAGATCACCCTTCTGATAAGGCTTTTGTAGAATTTATAGTCACAGCTCCTAATCATTATCAAGTGATAGCTAACGGATATTTGGTGGAAGAAACTGACTTGGAAGAGGACTTCAAACTAACGCATTGGAAAACAGATGTCGTATTATCAACTAAGCTTATGGTAATAGGCGTGGCTCCATTCGCAGTACAATATTTAGGAAATGTACAAGGTGTGCCAATGAGCAGTTGGATTTTTACCAAGGATAGAGAAAATGGCTTTTATGACTACAGCCAGGCGACGGGTATTTTAGATTGGTTTATTGGACATGTAGGACCTTATCCTTATGCAAAATTAGCCAATGTACAATCCAAAACGCGTTATGGAGGAATGGAAAATGCCGGTAATATCTTTTACTATGAATTTTCTGTAACCGGCAACAGAGAAATAGAAGGCTTGCTGGCCCATGAAATTGCGCATCAATGGTTTGGTAATTCTGCCTCGGAGGCGAACTGGCATCATATCTGGCTGAGTGAAGGCTTTGCTACTTATCTTACCAATTTGTATATGGAGTTTCGTTATGGTAGTGATAGAAATAAAGAAATGCGTGAAACTCAAAAGAATGCAATTCTTCGCTTTATGAGACAAAGGAATGTACCTATTGTTGATACCAGCGTTGAAAACTACAATAAGTTATTAAATGCCAACTCCTACCAAAAAGGGGGCTGGGTCTTACATATGTTGAGAACTAAGGTTGGTGATGAAGCCTTTTGGAAAGGCATACAGACTTATTATAAGAAGTATCAACACAGTAATGCACTTACAGAAGATTTTAGAGATGTGATGGCTAAAATTACAGACACCAATCTGGATCAATTTTTTCAGCAATGGATTTACTGGCCAGGTATGCCAGAGTTAAATGTGGATTGGTCGTATGATGCTAAGGGGCAAGAATTGACCTTCACGATCAATCAACTTCAGGAACAAGGCACTTATGAGTTTGATTTGGAAGTAGATTTTATAGATGCAGAAGGAGAAGTTATCGCCTCTGAGTTATTTTCAACTGATGATAAAACAAAGACTTTTACAGTAAAGAATATTGAAACTAAGCCAAGTAGTTTTCTGCTAGACCCTAATACGGATTTATTGTTTATTGTTAAGTAAATTTTCTCACCATGGAGTCGCTAAAGTTACATGAAGGACTCTACGCAACTCTTGCTGCTCCATGGTAATAACACATGTTGACGTTCCCCCCTTCCTTACGACTCTATTATTAAGAAAGCTATACCCAGGCCTTAATTAGGAGTCATCCTTTAGTTAAGGAATCTTGGTATATTTGTTTACCAAATTTGAAAACAACAATACTACCTATGAGATCTTTCACCTTCAGTCCCTTGATTAAACGAGTGGCCCTGCTGCTCCTTGCGATCTGTTCATTTTATCTATTACATGCTCAAGACCCAGAGATTAAAGTTGATACCATTAGCGATAATATTTTTAAATTCTATGTGGAATGGCCATCTGGTCCAGGTGCTGATTTTACAAATCCACCACCTCCATTAGTCGATGGTCAGCAAGTAAGTCCGAGATGGAATTATATCTGGTATTTTAGTGATGGATATGTAGCAACAACCGATACTGTTGTGCATGCTTTTGAATCTCCGGGAACTTATACCGCAGGTGTACGAACGACAGGCACTTATACAGGCAATCGTCCGCCAAGGAATAGATTAGAGACTCCTATTCCGGTGAATAATATTTCTGATCAGATTAATCAAACCAACTTTTATAGAATAGAAGATAGGGATCTTAAAGTAAAGATCGTCCCACACGTTGGTGCTGCCCGAGTACAGGATACCTTATTGTGTGCTGTAATTTATCGAACAGGAGGTTTAGGAAATGATGATGTATTTAGTACAGAAGATATAGAAGTAGAATTGGATCTACCAGATAGTATTGATGTATTGGATTACGATTGGGAAAGTATGACTTATACACCTAAGAATAGAGAACCCAATGGTTCTTATCTTTGGTTTCAGCCTAATCCTAACAATACACAGAGTAGAGAAGGCATTTTTTGGGTTGGGTTAATCTTTAATCCTGGTTTGATAGATTTGCAGAATCTGGGTGGTTCTTCAGGAAGTGGTTCCTCAGAAGCCGAATGGGGAGTTTTGGATACGGTCATTAACATTCCGCAGGGAAGTCATGATGTACCTGGGTTTGGACCATTGGTCTACGATGATTCCATAACGGCAGTAGTGCGTTATGTAAACCCTCCACAGCAAGATAGAAGAAGAGATGTCGAATTCAACACCAATCCATTAAATTTAGATTTGGATGATGACCAAGGGGGAGATAATCTAAATGAACCAGCAATTTTTAATCCAGGAGCCAAAACAATTTTGGGACTTACCTATGAGCGCAATATGAGGGTTAACTCTGCCAGAGATCCCAATAATATTATTGTTGAACAGAAGCGATTGCCACCTGGAGAAGATTTTACATTGGAGTATACCATCAATTTTGAAAATCTGGGTAATGATGCAGCTGCACTTGTAGTATTGTTTCCTTTCTTTGATGATAGGCTAGACATTGAAAGTGTACAAAGTGCAACTGGCTTTTTTAGGCGTTCTCCGACAGCTGATAAAAATGTGGATTTGACCTGGTTACCCAATGTTCCATCCTGGTCATTTGATCCTACAGGTGGAAAGGCTTTTGTATTGCCATCCAAAAGCCAGGCGATAGAGTTTGGGTTTAATCCGGAACATGCAGAAGGATTTGTAAACTTTAAGGTTCGGTCAAAGCCGGGCGTAAAGTTTAATGTAGGAGATACTATAAAAACCTGGGCATTAATTAGAATGGATTTGGATTCTGTGGTGACAAATGTAGCCAGTACCGTTATAGTAGATGCTAATGATATCAACTTCAGTTTGCCTTGGAAGTTTGGAGCTAAAGTTGGGATCAATTATTTATTTGAAGATTCAAATTGGTTGAGAGCTGGTTTTCACGCAGGTATAACAGCAAGAAAGGCTTTAGGAAAAGTGGATTATAGTTTGAAGGACAATCCAGTTATCTTGGTAAGTGATTTGCCTCAATTCTGGTATCAACCAGAGTTGATGTATTCCCAAATTGAAATAAATAATTCAGGTTTTGGAGCTTTGACCTGGAATAGTATTGATTTGGTACCTCTTCAGATTAGGTGGGTGCCAAAAATAAATAAGCTATTAATTTTTGGACCACGGTCGTTAGCTGTTTCTGCAGGATATACTGCTTCTTTTAGTTTTAGTGGTGAATTGAATGACGATTCTATTCCGGATAGTGGGTTTTTAGACCATGGAATATTTTTAGATCTGGCTATCATGAACATTTTAGGTGAAAAAGGGATTTCCCTGGGCGGACGTTGGAATTATCGCCAAATGAAGTTGTATGAAACATTGGTCAACGAAGAATGGCATAGTTTTCCGCAATTCTATTTGCATTATAATTTTTAAGCTAAGAAGTTAACTCAATTAAGCGGTTTTATACAAGGTTTAGATATTGAAATATTAAACACTAAACCTCTAAACATAATTGAAATCGATACATACCAGATACAATGAAATACAAATGCAAACAATATTGTGTATGGGTACTTCTTTTTGTGTCCCTGTCTATTTGCAGCCTTCATGCCAATAATTGTGAGGAAGCCTTAAGACTAATTGATGAAGCAGATCTTTATTTTGATGATGATAATACGCTGCGTTTAGCCATCGATAGATATACTGTAGCTGCTGAGCTTTTAAAATCAAATGAATGCCGAGAATGGGCTAGTAATTGGAATTATTGTAAGAGAAGTATTGCTTATGCTTATCACTATATGGGGAATATGGATAGTTCTCGAATAGTGGTCTTACAAGCTATACAGGAAATTGGCCCTGAAAAACCCATACAAGTGGGGAAGTTATACAATGCATTAGGATTCATTTTGAATGAAAATGCTCAATACTTTGATGCAATTACCTATTATGATAAAGCGATAAAAACACACGAAAATGGATTTTCCATTCATGGGGCAGGGCAAGCTTCTGAATATTTATACAAACCTTTAGGTAGTATTTATACGCGTATAGGGGATTATGAAAAGGCTTTATATCATTTTCAAAAGGCATTGGACTCAATTAGCGTAGGTTATGATATTAACCATGTGAATACACACATAGAAATTGGTATAACTCATCAAAGCTTGGGGGATTATGACAATGCGCTTCAAGCATATGAACAAGCAAGAAATATTTTAAGCCAAGCTACAGATTTGGAACCAGCAGTTGGGGCCATCACGTTGGGCATGATTTTGCAATCCAAAGGAGGCGCCTTATTACAAATGGGACAGTTAGGTAAAGCTTTATCTAATATCAGATTGTCCATCAATACCATTGAAAATACGCCTCAGCTTCCTTCTTACTATAGAGATTGGGCAAATAGCTATTTAGCGGGAAGTTATCAGGCTTTGGGTGAAGCCAATTTGGCTTTAGAAAACTTTAATGGAGCGAAAACGGCGTTGTTTAAAGCCATATCCATCCAGAAAAATGAACTGCCTAACCCAAGTAGAAGGGAAATCTCTAAAGCCGAACTTTCATTAGCTGAATTGAATTATGAGCAGCAAAATTATGATTTAGCATATGAATATGTTCACTCAGCTTTAGCCAGGGTATTGCCAGGATATTCTATGGAACAATTAAAAGAAAATCCTAAGGCAGAAGATTTTTATCCTGAGTCTGTCATTATGGAAGCCTTAGAGTTAAAAGGAGACTTCCTTTTAGAAGATTATACAAGGGATGCGCAATTGGGCAACTTAATTAAGGTAAAGGAGACATACCTGTTAGCTGCTGAAATGGCAACTTTATTGCGAGAAAGTTATTCCTATCGCTCTTCAAAGTTAGATTTAATCAAAAGTACTTTCATTATCAATGAAAAGTTGATGAATGTATTGCATCTTTTATGGTTTGAATACGATCAAAAAGATGCATTCCCAACCGCTTTTTATGTATCAGAACAGAGCAAGGCTGTCTTGCTCAATGAAAAACTACAAGGAGATCAATTTTTACAATCAAGTGGTATTCCTGATTCTTTGGTAGCTAAAGAAAAAGGGATGCGTGCTGAATTGACAGAACTGGGCAATTCTTTGACTGAATTGCGCCTCAATGGTATGAGTGTGAAAGATGACGACTATAAACGACTCAATAAAGAACTGGACAACCTAAAAGCAGCATATAATAATTTTCAGGATGAACTAAAAATGCAGTTTAAGGAATATGATCAACACTTACAGTCAATTAAAGGCATCGACATCGGAGCTATCAAAACTAAACTTCTTAAAACCAATACTACTCTGGTCGAGTATTTTTATGACGAAGAAGAGAATGAGCTGTATATTTTAAGCTTAGGCAAAAAAGATCGTTTTGAAAAACGAAAATTAGAAGGGGAGGAACTAATGAGTTTTATTCTCAAACTAAGAGATATTGAAACGATCAAAAATATCGGAGCTGAGCAAGCTTATTTTGAGACATTTGTCCAAGAATCTTATGCTTTATTTAGGCAATTATTGGATGGCATTATAAAGTCAGAAGAAAAAGAAAATTTAATTATTGTTCCTGATGGAATTTTGGGGTATTTACCTTTTGACGTATTACTTAAAAGTGAGTCCATACCCGAAATGGGTAATTATGCAAGCTTGGATTATCTTTTAAGGACAAAAAGTATTAGAGCCATCCTCTCACTAACTACATCCTTTAATCTGGAAAAAAATAATGATAAGGTAGAGTTTGCAGGTGATTACTTAGGTATAGCACCAGATTACACCAATAGTTCTCTAAATAATGTTCGTTATGGTGTGGAAAATATTGAAAAAATAGCGAAGTTATTTTCTAAACCTGAATTGAGAACGGGTAAAGATGCTACCATTTCCAGTTTTAGTGAGTTATGGCCAAAATATAGAGTTGTCCAGTTTTACGGACATGCTTTGGCCATAGATACCATTCCCAATGCTTCTTTCCTAGCTTTTACTTTAAATCCAGATAACTTATCCATTAGTGATGCCCCTATTGCTTTCGCAGAAACACTCAGTAGTGAATTGGGGTTGACCAGGTCGGAATTAGAGCAGGTCTTATTCGCTAACTCTATTTTCAATAGCAATTTATACAATGAGTTAATCGTTTTGAGTGCTTGTGAGACGGGTTTGGGCAAATATCAAAAAGGAGAGGGGATTGCGAGTATTGCAACAGCCTTCCAAAATGCAGGGTGTCCCAATTTATTAATGAGCTTATGGGAAGTGGAAGACAATTCTACCGCCCAACTCATGGAAGTCTTTTTCGCTAACTTAAAAGCAGGTTTACCTAAAGATGTAGCCCTTCAAAAAGCCAAGCTGGCTTTCCTCGATAATCCACAGAACTATGTTAAAAGCCACCCTGTTTTCTGGGGCGGGTTTACTTTATTAGGAGATGCTCAGCCGATATTTTCCAATAATACATGGTGGAAAGTACTGTTATTGGTCGGTTTTGGATTGTTGGGCGTGTTTTTGTTGTGGCGATTTTTATTGAAGAGAGGTTAATAAAGGAGAAAATTGTATTAGTTTAATGATAAAGGAGTGGACTGATCACCTCACA
>JBCBCD010000253.1:0-8359 GCA_038530915.1 Bacteroidota bacterium | reverse complement strand
CATTAGTTTATTTCCAACCAGTCGCCGTCGTTGGGAATATACGATTTTTCAATGAGGCCTTCGTCCGTTAATCGTCGTCTTAAATCTTCTCTGGTGGTCGGACAATGATTGACTGCCTCCATATGATTGGCTATTACTTTTCCTGGTGCATTTTTCACAAACTTTACTACATCCTCCACTGTCATTAATAGTGGTTTAAAGATATCAAATTGTGCAGAACCTGCAGCCACTACACTAATTTCTGGTTTGTATTTTTTAAGCACCTTATCAACGTCATCTGTGTAAATTGTATCAGAACTCAAATATATCGAAGGTTGATTAGGAAACTCGATATAAAACCCCATAACATTCCCTGCCGGTTTTGCTACAAAACCATAGCCATGTCTTGCCGGGATTCCTTCTATATGACCACCAAGAAAGTCGGATCTTTTCCAATATTCTACTGTTTGTACAACATTTAATCCTTTCTTAGTAAAGACGTCTTTATCCAGCACACTACAGATGACTGGAATGTTGTTTTTGATCAAATATTGTTCAGCATCCTTATCAATGTGATCGGGATGCTTATGGGTGATCAGGCAATGCGTGACCTTTTCCAAAGTAGCTTGGGTGCTTTCAGGTAATGATACTGTTGGGTTCCTTTTGGGCTTAAATCTAAAAAAGGAAAAAGGAGGCATGGTTCCTATTTTTCCCAACATAGGGTCTACCAAAATCACTTTGTCATCCGCCTCAATAACCATGGTTGCATTTCTAAAATGTTGAATCTTCATCGACTAATTATTTTGTGAAATAAATGCAAGGTAAATGAGTTTTGAGCTTAGTTTCATTGATCCAAATCAAGAAAGTCTCTTTCTTATCCGACTTAAAGTTTCAGGAGTTATCCCTAAATAGGAAGCGATATGATACTGAGGAATTTCTTGCAGCCATTTCGGTCTGTAAATGCGAAGTTCGTTGTATAGTGCTTCAGGTTCTTTGGTCATTCTATTGTATTCAAAAACTTCTTTGTTCTTAAGTATATTTTGAAAAGTAAGATCAATGAATGATTTTCCACAACTGTATTTTTCTAACAACTTTACAAAGGTATCCTTGCCCAACTCTAATATTTGAATCGATGACAATGCCTCTTGGTTTTTATTGGTCTTTGTATCCTGTATGAATGATGAAAAATCTGTAATGAACTGAGGTCTCGTATAGAAGTTAATGTTGATTTCCTTTTTTTCTGTTCGATAAAACTCCCTTACTACTCCTTTATTGATAAATCTCAACTTATTCTCAAATTCATTTTCAGAGAGCAAAAGGGAGTTTTTAGGATATTCCTTTAACTTGAATGAGGCTATGAGCTCTTCTACTCCATCTTTGTTGAGTGGATAATCGGTTTCAAAAAATAAGGCTATTTGTTCTTTGTGGTTCATTATTATGCTGAGCACTAGTGAGTCTACTACTTGCAATCTAACAAGATTCATTGGTTTTCAAGAAAGAATTTAAACGTAATTATCCTTTGTCAGCTTAGTATTCTATCTCATTCAATCAATAGTCGGGATAGAGAAAATTACTCAACCAATAATTTCCTTGCCACTTTATTACCATTGGTAGTAGTTATTCTAAGCACATACATACCGGGTTTCAAAGAAGAAGTTGGAATTGTCAGCATATTTGAGTTCTTGCCATTGATTCTGCCCATGAATTGGCCTGAAATAGTGTAGGCTTCCACTAGCTTGATTCCATCATTTTGCAATTGGATGGTGAATTGTGTTCTAGCTGGATTAGGAAATATAAAAACACGGTCGTCTTCATTTTTAACCTCATCAGAGGTACTAGTAATAGCTAAACAAGCATTCACATGCCTAAACAAAAATTCATAGTGGGTTTCATCTTCTGTTGTATTTATAGATTGGGCACGTATATCGGCCTTTACTTCTGGTAAATTCGCAACTAAAGCGGTTTCATAAATTGCTTGGCCGTGATAAGAATGATGAAACAAGTCGTCACCTGGATGTACCGCACCAGAGCGACTGAGGACGTAAAGTGGAGGATCATCGCTGGACATATGGTAAAGCATATCTACATCTTCGCGATACTGTATCAAAGCCGGATCATGCACTACCTGATAGACAGAATCTAAGCCGCCATAAAAGTTTGAGAACCTTTCGAATGACAATAAATTGGCCATACTATCTAAGGTATAATTGGTGCCTTTTCCGTCAAAATCATTGTAAACCTCTGTTTCCCATTTATAGATATCATAAGTAGACTGGCTTCCAATAGCAGCTACTGCACACACTCTGGTTGATTCTCTTAAAATCGGATCACTAGCGTTTGGATTTGCCATATCGGATCTTGTACTCAGCCACAAACTAGTACCTGCACCTGCTGATGTACCTACCAATCCAATTTTATCCGGATTGATATTTAGTTCATCGGCATAATGACGTACATATTGTAGTGCACGTTTTGAGTCGTTTAAGCTCTTAATGACTCCTTCGGTATCAGCTTGATCAGAATTGATGACCCGATAGCCAAAACTAGCATATGCAAAGCCATTTTCTAAAAAATATTTAACCTCTGTCATCCGATCAGAATTGTTAAAAACTGTCCCTGGATTGCCACCCGTAAAGCCACCACCATGGATGTATACCACCAAAGGAAAATTGCCAGTAGTATCAGGTAAAAACAAATGAAAGATTTGTCTCTCTGTATCGACCTCGTCGTAATTGATGTTGATCGCCACTACAGCACTTGGAATATCAATACCGAAGTTTTCAGGTATGGATTCGTATTCAAGATTGGGTTGAGCAAAAACAGGAAGTGTAAATAAAGAAAAAATGAAAAGGACACAAGTGATTTTGTGAAGATTCAGCATGGGTTATTGTTTGTTATTGAAAGTCGTGTTAGCTTTTAATTGCATTTTGACTTTGAATAGTAGAAAAGGTTTAAGCCATGGTGTGTATAAAAAGTGTATTAGGGCTTAAACGCTAACACATTTTTTCCAGTCAGATCTTGCACGTGTTCAGTAATCTTCTCTATAGGCCAATCCCACCAACGCATTTCCAATAGTGCTTTGATTTCTTCTTCAGAAAATCTTTTCCTAATCTCTTTTGCCGGATTTCCTCCAACTATTGAGTAAGGCGCTACATTTTTAGTGACAACCGATTTTGTGGCGATAATGGCGCCATCACCAATGCTTACGCCCGGCATAATCGTTGCACCATATCCTATCCAAACATCATTTCCTATGTTCGTGTCCGTTTTTTTAGGATATTCTTTCCCATCCATGGCATTGGACCAATCTCCACCAAAGATGGCGAATGGATAAGTAGAAATGGCATCCGTCAAATGATTGGCTCCATTCATGATGAAAGTGACACCAGATGCGATCATGCAGAATTTCCCAATGATTAACTTATCTCCGGTGAAATCAAAAAGGTATTTGACGTTTTTTTCAAAGTTCTCTACTGTTTCAAAATCATCGTAATAAGTGTAATCTCCAACAATAATATTGGGGTTTTTGACCACATTTTTGAGAAAGCAGAGTCTATTGTAATTGGGTAATGGAAACTTTTGGTTTTTATCTGGAATGTTCATTGATATGTTATTGATAAACTCTAATATAATCCACGACCATTGGACTTTCTATAAAACCAGGATCAATATCCGGCTCAATAGCAATATTCAATATGATGTAATAATCTGCATCATAAGGCCAGGTTTTAGCATTTTTCTTCCTTGGGTTGTATCGAAAGTGCTCTTTTCCATCCACACTGAATATCATTTCTTCTTCAGTCCAGTCTAAAATATAAATATGAAATTCATCGGAAGCATTTTTAATTTTTTGCCCGCCCACATTTTTGACTTTGTAGCCATAACTAGACCCATTGTGTACAGCACTAGAGACATAATCCTGATTCTTTCCCCAATGTTCGAGTAGATCTATTTCACCACAGTTGGGCCATTTTACTTTACCATAGCCTTCATTGTCCCAGTAGGCTCCATCTTCATCAATATTGGTATTCAACATCCAGATGGCTGGCCAGGTACCTCTACCTACAGGTAATTTTGCCTTCACCTCTAGTTTTCCATAAGTAAAGGCAAACTTAGAGTTTAATCTTGCGGCAGTATATTGTTTTGTTACCCCCTGATCTCTGTATTCTTCTTTTTTGGCTACCAGATGTAGATACCCATCCTTTTGATAAGAATTGTCTTCCTTGTTGGTATAATGTTGGATCAAGCCTCCCCACCAGCTACCGCCGGGAGGAAGTTGTGTTTGATGAAACCATTTCTCAGGATTTAATGGCCCGCTTCCTTCAAATTCATCTGACCAGACCAACTTACTAAATTCGGTAGCTTGCGGACTGGCTTCTGTATTCGAGTTATTAATTTGTGCAGTTGAAGTAGTACTAAAAATAAGGTATGAAATTAGGATGATTGCGACAGCGATACCAATGTATACTTTTGATTGTTTCATCATTTTAAAATATAGTAATATTACAAAAAACAACTTGGGATAATTCCCAAAGCATAGGTTTTAATTTTGCTCCATATAATAGTTTAAAGAACTTTTTAGTTCCTCAATCAATTCTTCATCCATGTATTTATATTCATCTGGTATATCAAGCACGATTAATTCTTTATCATTTAACAGGTCTCTGAAATCCTGTTTCAGAATTTTCTTGTGTTTGTCTTCCATTACAAATATCACATCACTCCACTCTATCAGTTTTTGATTGATTCTTATCCTCGCTGTTTTAGAGGTACCGGCAGATCTTACCTTAATATTGTTTTCATTTCGGAAGATCGTTTCTGCTGTCCTGCTTCGCCATTCATTCTTACTGCAAATGTATAGTATGTTCATATAATTTGTTGATTACTTTTATAGACTAATAGGGAATGAAAATAAAAGTAATACAATAAACAAAGCTTCAGCCTGAAATCAAGCTGAAGCTTCATAAATGCTAGACTAAATGAAATATTCTTATTTCATAATTATAATTTTTTGAGAAGTCGTTTGTCTTTCGCTATTGATGCGGACAAAATAAACACCTTCTGGAACGTTTGTAATATCGAGTTCTCTTCTATCATTAGCTTGTTCCAACTCAACATTAAGCAAAGTTCTTCCAGTCAAATCTGTCAATTGTAGCTGCCCAAAAGCATTAACTAAACCTTCGTATTCAATCTGAATGTAATTATTGGCTGGATTAGGATAGATATTAAGTCGGTCAACACTTTGTAGTTCCGTAATTGAAGTAATAATACAAGCAGAGCCATCTTCTCTTCTATCTACTTCAATGAAATTGTCTGATACATCTTCACAATCATCATCCATCAAACTGGATATATTCTCACCAACCACTGGGTCTGGCAAACCTCTGTAGTTCCATCCCCAAATTCTACATACTCCTACACCTGCACCATCTAAATCGATAATGGTGTCTGTAGTGAAGGCTAAAATTTCGTCAGTCTCATCTGTAATGATATACCAATAGCTTAAGTTAGGTGCTGTTGTAGTATGGCTTACGATGATTGGATCAGGTGTGCCATCAACGCAAATTTCAACTTCCATGCCCATATTACTACTTACAGTACCTCCATCAGGTATTTCACGATATACGGTAATGAAATTGCTGGATATCGATTCACAATCACCACCAGACAAAGTGCTGATGTTTTCTCCCATAACTGGTGCAGGTTCGCCCTTAGAACTCCAACCCCATATCCGACATACACCCTCAGGTGCTCCACTCAAATCTAAAGTATTGCCTTCCGTTGAGTTCTGAAACCCTAAGATGTTATCATTGTCATCTGTAATGATATACCAGTATGACAAGTTGGGTGCAGTGGTAGTATGTATTACATCAAACACAATGTTCCCTACACAATTTGCAAAAGATGTGCTGCTATCTGTCAAAGCTACCGTACCCCCATCGGCTATCTCACGATAAACCGTGATGAAATTGCTGGATATCGATTCACAATCGCCATCAGACAAAGTGCTGATATTCTCTCCCATAATTGGTGCAGGTTCGCCCTTAGAACTCCAACCCCATATGCGACATACTCCTACTGGTGCTCCACTCAAATCCAAAGTATTCCCATCCGCTGAGTTCTGAAAGCCTAAGATGTTGTCATTGTCATCTGTGATGATGTACCAGTACGATAAATTCGGCGCTGTCGTAGTATGTGTTACATCAAACACAATGTCACCTACACAACTTGCCAGGTCAGTACCGCCATCCGCTAAAGCTACTGTACCCCCATCTGCTACTTCGCGATAAACATTAATGCCATTGGATAAATCAAAACAACCACTTAAGTCTGACAGGTTGTTGCCTGTCTCTTTGCCTGCTAAGCCATCTTCGTATCTTATGTACCAGATGATGCATACTCCTGCTCCCGCTCCATCTAAGTCAAAGGGTGGTGATGGTGGCAAAGCCAATATGTTGTTCGCATCATCTGTGATGATCCAGCCGCTATTTGTACCTGTAGAACCCATTACTGTCACATCGATTGGGTCTGGATTGCCATCTACACAGATCACGGTGTCATCTATTGTGCTGATGGTACCACCTTCTACCATACCTGCAATACGGTCTACTGTGATGAAATTGCTGGATATGGATTCACAATCACCATCGGTCAAAGTGCTGATGTTTTCTCCCATAACCGGTGCAGGTTCGCCCTTAAAGCTCCAACCCCATATGCGACATACTCCTGCTGGTGCGCCACTCAAATCCAAAGTGTTACCATCCGCTGAGTTCTGAAAGCCTAAGATGTCATCATTATCATCTGTGATGATGTACCAGTACGATAAATTCGGCGCTGATGTACTATGTGTTACATCAAATACAATGTCGCCTACACAACTTGCCAGGTCAGTACCGCCATCCGCTAAGGTTACTGTACCCCCATCTGCTACTTCTCGATAAACAGTAATGCCATTCGATAAATCAAAACAACCACTCAAGTCTGACAAATTATTGCCTGTTTCTTTGCCTGCTAAGCCATCTTCGTATCTTATGTACCAGATGATGCATACTCCTGCTCCCGCTCCATCTAAGTCAAACGGTGGTGATGGTGGCAATGCCAAAATGTTGTTCGCATCATCCGTAATGATCCAACCTCCATTCGTACCTGTAGAACCCATTACTGTCACATCAATTGGGTCAGGATTGCCATCTACGCAAATTACTGTATCATCTTCTGTACTGATGGTACCACCTTCTACCATACCTTCAATACGATCTACTGTAATGAAATTGCTGGATATCGATTCACAATCACCATCGGTCAAAGTGCTGATATTCTCTCCCATAATCGGTGCAGGTTCGCCCTTAAAGCTCCAACCCCATATGCGACATACTCCTGCTGGTGCGCCACTCAAATCCAAAGTATTCCCATCTGCTGAGTTCTGAAAGCCTAAGATGTTGTCATTGTCATCTGTGATGATGTACCAGTACGATAAATTCGGCGCTGTCGTAATATGTGTTACATCAAATACAATGTCACCTACACAACTTGCTAGGTCGGTACCACCATCTGTCAAGGTTACTGTACCTCCATCTGCTACTTCACGGTATACGTTAATGCCATTCGATAAATCAAAACAACCACTTAAGTCTGACAGGTTATTGCCTGTATCTTTGCCTGCTAAGCCATCTTCGTATCTTATATACCAGATGATGCATACTCCTGCTCCTGCTCCATCTAAGTCAAAGGGTGGCGATGGTGGCAATGCCAAAATGTTGTTCGCATCATCCGTAATGATCCAACCCCCATTTGTACCCATGGAGCCCATTACTGTCACATCAATTGGGTCAGGATTGCCGTCAACGCAAATAACGGTGTCGTCCATGGTGCTGATGGTACCGCCTTCTACCATACCTGCAATACGATCTACTGTAATGAAATTGCTGGATATCGATTCACAATCGCCATCAGACAAAGTGCTGATGTTTTCTCCCATAACTGGTGTAGGTTCACCCTTAGAGCTCCAGCCCCATATGCGACATACTCCTGCTGGTGCGCCACTCAAATCCAAAGTATTCCCATCCGCTGAGTTCTGAAAACCTAAGATGTTGTCATTATCATCTGTGATGATGTACCAGTACGATAAATTCGGCGCTGTCGTAGTATGTGTCACATCAAATACAATGTCACCTACACAACTTGCCAGGTCAGTACCGCCATTCGCTAAAGCTACTGTACCTCCATCTGCTACTTCGCGATATACATTAATGCCATTCGATAAATCAAAACAACCACTTAAGTCTGACAAGTTGTTGCCTGTCTCTTTGCCTGCTAAGCCATCTTCGTATCTTATGTACCAGATGATGCATACTCCTGCTCCCGCTCCATCTAAGTCAAA
>JBCBCD010000252.1:0-8371 GCA_038530915.1 Bacteroidota bacterium | reverse complement strand
AAAAAGCTGCTTATTGCCTCGTAATTTTTTTGAGTTCACCCAATACTTCATTGACACGTATAGTAACAATTTGGGGTGTTTTGGGTCTGATAACAGGAGCTATTTGGGCAAAAAACACCTGGGGGGCTTATTGGAGTTGGGATGTGAAGCAAAATATGACGGCCATTGCCTTACTCATTTATTTCGCTTATTTCGTGCTGAGGGCTTCTTTTGAGGATATGGAGAAAAAAGCACGTTTGGGAGCCGTTTACAACATCTTTGCCTTTGTAGCTCTAATACCATTAATATATGTAATTCCAAGATTGACGGATAGTTTGCATCCAGGTGCTGGTGGAAACCCTGCATTGGGAGGAGAAGATTTAGATAATACTATGCGTATGATCTTTTATCCAGCTGTAATAGGTTGGACGCTACTGGCCTTTTGGATGGCGAGTTTGTGGTATAGGGCGGATCGTTTACAAAGATATCTGCTTGAAAAGTAGCCGTATAAGAAGGGAGTATTTCAGCGATATCGCCGAAATACTCCCTTCTTATACGGCTACTTTTAGTCCATTAATGCATAATTTTCAAAATATTATTTTGTTGATTCCAAAAATTCATCGACTTTTAGCCCATTAAATTTTTTTGATCATGAAATTCAATCGCACGCTATTATTGACAGTTATTTTGCAGTTTTTATTTACTATAGCGAATGCCCAATCCAATGATTCCGATTTTATGAGTAGCATTGGAAAAATTTATGTAGTGGTGGCCGTTATAGTAGCTGTTTTCTTAGGGATAGTTGTGTTTTTGATTTATCTAGATCGCAGACTAACCAAATTAGAGAACCAAATAATTGACCATGACTAAGTCAAAACCTGTTACTAGCTTTTATGATAGCGTTTTGTCCTATTTTGACAATGCAGCTGTTCATACAGGCTTAAGTGAAGGGCTAATAAGCCAAATTAAGGCATGTAATGCAGTATACCGAATGCGTTTCCCTGTCAAATTAGATGGAGATGTAAAGGTGATCACTGCTTATCGAGTGCAACACAGTCAGCACCGTACTCCTACAAAAGGTGGTATTCGTTATAGTAACCACGTAAACCAGGAGGAGGTAATGGCTCTGGCTACACTGATGACTTTTAAATGCGCCATAGTGGATGTTCCTTTTGGTGGTGCTAAAGGTGGGGTAAAAATTAACCCATGGGAGTATACAGAAGCACACCTGGAAAGAATTACCAGAAGATATACGACCGAATTGATCAAGCACAACTTTATCGGGCCTTCTATAGATGTACCGGCACCAGATTATGGTACAGGTGCCCGTGAGATGGCTTGGATTTATGATACCTATCGTACTTTCAAAGGGGATGATATTGATGCTGCAGGATGTGTAACGGGCAAGCCGGTTAATCAAAACGGTATCAACGGAAGGAGAGAAGCTACAGGTAGAGGGGTGTTTTATGGTATACGTGAAGCTGTTAGTATTGCTGAAGATATGAAAGACCTAGGCTTGGATGCTGGCTTGAAAGGTAAGCGTATGGTTATCCAGGGTTTGGGTAATGTAGGTTCTTCAACTGGGATTATTTCTCAAGATGAAGGAGGTGCTATAATTGTTGGAGTAGGTGAAGTAGAGGGAGCGATATACAAAGCGGATGGGATTGACATGCACGAGTTATTGAAATTTAGAAAGGAAACTGGTTCTATTCTTAATTTCCCGGGTGCAACTAATTATTCTAAAGAAGAGCGTTCAAAAGTAATTGAGTTTGATTGTGATATTTTGGTGCCTGCTGCATTAGAAAATGAAATTCATATTGGCAATGCAGCCGATGTAAAAGCTAAAATTATAGCAGAGGCAGCCAATGGACCTATTACTTCTGGCGCAGAGAAGATTTTGTTGGAAAAAGGAATACTGATCATCCCTGATTTGTATTTAAATGCAGGAGGTGTAACTGTATCTTACTTTGAATGGCTGAAAAACTTATCTCACATGAGATTTGGACGTATGGAAAAACGTTTCAACCAAAATATGTTTGGCCAAATGGTAAGTTTAATTGAAAAAACTACTGGTCATTCTATTGGAGCACGTGAGAGAGCACAACTGGTAAGAGGAGCTGATGAGATAGATTTGGTGTATTCTGGTTTGGAAGAAACGATGATTTCTGCTTATCATCAGATCAGAGAAGTACAGGTGAACAATCCAGGTGTAAAGGATATGCGTACAGCTGCCTTTGTAGTGGCTATAAATAAAATTAGCAGTGACTACATGAATTTGGGTATTTTCCCTTAAAAATGTACCATAAACCTCTAAAAAAATAGGGGTTGACTGAATATAGTGTGTTTTTTACACAAACTTAATGCCCTAATGCGTGTTGCATTAGGGCATTGTCATTAATTTTTGACATATTTGCAGTCTTTAGTAAACTTTCTTTACCGAATTTTATTTGGTGATAAATAATTTTTTTTCTATCATTGAATAATATTTGGTAAACTTGAGTTAATAAAAAATTTACAGAAAGTTTTTTCTGATATTTTTTGCATTTAATTTTATAAGAGATATCTTTTCGCTCAATTTTGAAGATGTCATTTTAAAAACAAATTCCATGCCGGAAAAATTAGATAAAATAGACCTCAAGATTCTTAGAATTTTGCAAGACAATAGCAAAATTACCAATCTGGATTTGTCTAAGAAGATCGGTCTATCACCTGCTCCAACACTCGAACGTGTAAAAAAACTAGAGAATTCCAATGTGATTGAGAGTTATCATGCAAAGGTAAATCCTCAGTCAATTGGTTTGAATGTGAAAACTTTTGTATTGGTTTCTTTGGCTTGGCAAAAAGAAAATGCCTTGAACAATTTCTTGGACAAGATTGGCCAAATCGAAGAAATAGTAGAATGCTACATCATCACTGGTGAAGCAGACTTTTTGATCAAAATCATCTGTAAAGACATCCCTGTTTATGAGCAATTATTGTTCAAAACACTTTCTCAAATTGAAGAGATTGAGCGTTTAAAAACATTGATGACTTTATCTACAGTGAAAGATTCAAAAATACTTCCTTACAAGTACGATTAAGCTTTTCAATATACCAAAAAGACCGACCCTTTGAAGTTGATAGCGCAGCTTCAAAGGGTTTGTTATATATTTTTGGGTGATAGTTTTTGGTACTTCAAGCTCTATGGTGAAACCAATTAGAAATGAACAAAACTTTCCTCTGGCAACTTCACGCTTCCCAGCCCTCCTACCTCTTAGGCAGTATGCACATCAAAGATGCCCGAGTTTTCAAAGGTGTAGACGTTTTTAAAACACTCATAGAATCTGTAGATGCTTATGCTGGTGAAGCCCATTTAGACGATTTAAGAGCACAATCTTTTCGAGCTCCTATTCGATTAGATCCTACTGACAGCATCATAGCCCATCTCTCCCCAAAGCAATACACTCGGATGCGCAACATCTTAAAGAAAGCTTTCCAAATAGATGTGGAGCTTTTCCAGGCTCTACAACCAGCAGTCATCACCGGGATGATCGATGAATCCATCTTTTCCAAGGACCTTCCCTTTGCCTTCGATGAGATCTTATGGCGACACGCCCAATCAAATGGCAAAACCCTCCATGGTATAGAATCGGTTGAACAACAATTCCAGGTTTTCCGTGAAATGCCTTTCGAACAACAACTCAAATCCCTTCATCAACTCAGCAAAAATGTCACCAACTACCGACAATCTCTTAATAAAATGGCCCAACTCTACCAAGCCGGAGAAATAGCCATTCTACACAAAGTTGCAAAAAAGAGTCTGGGCAGCATCCGCAAACTCATGCTTTACGATAGAAATATCATTATGGCCGAACGAATTTTTGACTTAATGCAAGAAGAAAGCACCTTCTTTACAATAGGAGCTGGACATTTATGGGGAGCGAAAGGTGTATTGAGGCTGTTGAAGAAAAGGGGAGTGGACGTGAGGGGAATGGATTGGCCGATGGCTTAGTTGTGTGTAGAGTTTAGGGTATAGTGGTAGTCAGTGGAAGATACAATTAACCATTACAAACTCCATGCAACTCTTGCGCCTTTATGGTGAAAAATTGTAATTGATATCATCGTTCAATGGAACTTATCAACTATCTAGATTGTATGCACTAAAAAGATAGACCTATACTAAACATGAAAAAACTAATCATTGCATCCAAAAATCCCGTAAAAGTTCAGGCGACTCTAAATGGCTTTCAAGAAATGTTCCCACAAGAAGCCTTTGAAGCCAAAGGAGTAAGTGTCCTATCCGGAGTAAGCGATCAACCTATGGGAGATGAAGAAACCTACCAAGGAGCTTTAAACAGAGCTCTAGCTGCTCAAAAAGCCCAAGAAGCAGACTATTGGATCGGTATAGAAGGCGGAAACATCCCCAATGATTACGGTATGGAAACCATGGCTTGGATCATCATTATCGACAAAGAAGGAAGAAAAGGCCATGCCCGTACGGCAGGCTTCTATTTACCACCCAAAGTAATAGAACTGGTCAATCAAGGCTACGAGCTCGGCCACGCTGACGACATCGTCTTCGGCACCGAAAATTCCAAGCAAACCACCGGTTCAGCAGGCTTACTAACAGAAGGTGTAATGGATAGGATAAGATTCTACACCCCAGCAGTAATATTGGCGTTGATACCGTTTAAGCAAAAGAAACTATACCCAATGAAATCTCTATGAAACTCCTGCGCCTCCACGGTGAAAAAATCCTCAAAAACACTTGCCAATTCCCAAAAACTATACTACATTTGCAACCGCTAAACAACTAGCAAACATTTCAAACGGAGAAGTGGCAGAGCTGGTTGAATGCACTGGTCTTGAAAACCAGCGTGCGGGAAACCGTACCGGGGGTTCGAATCCCTCCTTCTCCGCTACACTCTTTGCAACTCGTTGATAATCAATTATTTGTGAAGGTTGTTTGAAAAACTGTGTCAGATCTGTGTCACTAAATATTGTTAATGAGCTTCATCTATTGCGCTATTCCCTCCTGATTTTCTAGTGCAAAGTTTACAGATGGAGAAAAAAAAGTTTTTGCCTGCAAAGCTCATTAAGGGAAAAGATCGCTGGTATATTCTCTACTATCAGACCAATCCAGCAACCGGACAATTAGAACGGTTCAGAGAGACTCGCCACATGAATAGAATCAAGGATAAAAGGCAGCGCTCTAAATTAGCCACTACCTACATCAAGGAGATCAATGAAAAACTACCTTACGGTTGGCCTTTCCATTTTGCAAAAGACAAAGACGCTATCATAAGTATTAAGGAAGCGATCAATCTGGCTATAAAAGCCAAGTTGAATATGACCGAGAAAAATACACATCGATCTTACGACTCTATCAGTAAGATTTTCCTTGAGTATTGCAAGAAAAAGAAGTATTTACAAATTGATATTCGTGACTTCACGAAGAAGGATGCTTTTGCCTTCCTAGACCATGCATTGATTAAAAGGGAGCTAAGTGGAAGAACCTACAACAACTATATCATACGCTTAAAGTCGCTGTGGAATGTGATGATAGAAAGAGAACTGCTGACCCAAAATCCATGGGTAGGAATAAAAAAAGCGACAGAAGGGGAGAAGAAGCGTACAACATTTACGGACGATCAGCGAAGGATTGCTGCTAAGTATATTTATGAGCAGGATATTTATATGTTTTGGGCCATTCTTTTGCTCTATTATTGCTTACTACGACCTGCAGAATTACGACGCTTAAAGTTTAAGAATTTTGATGTAATCAAAGGGACTATTGATATTACAGCCGATATTAATCTCAAGTCAAAAAAAAGGAGGATGGTCACAATTCCTCCGTTTGCACTCAAAATCTTCAGGCAAAAAGCTTTTGTTGAAAATCCAATTAATTCATGGGTATTTGGCGAGCATCTTAAGCCACACTACAAGAAACAATGTAGTCCAAATGCTATGAATAAAAGGCACAAACGGTACATGAAAAACCTTAATGAAAGTGGAGAGCTTTTGGATATTGAGGGTTTGACTTTATATAGTTGGAAAGATACAGGTATTACAGATCACTCTAAGCAAGTGAGTCTACTTAATCTTCAACGTCAAGCTGGTCACGCTAAACCAGAAACGACTTTGATCTATTACCAACCGGATGAGATCAATCATGAGATTCAGGCAATTCAAAACAACATTTTTGAGTAGTTACAAAGTATCTCCTTTGATATCTTCTAAAGTGCGTTTTCTTTCTTCAATTTTTTCAATGGTACGATCTGGAACAACTGCAACAGAAGAAGCTGATACTTCACGGATTTGAATCAACAACCCAATGATCATATCAATATCCTGCCTTGTTAAAGCAGGTAGGGTAGAAGACCCTGAAGAAGTGTTCCGCCTCATGGGTGAGGTACCGCTCTCAAAAAATCCACCCATTTGTCGCTGAGGGATACCCAGACGAGATCGTCTTATGTTTTCAATAGCATTCACATAATCAACCACCAAAGGATTCTTGAGATCTTCATTGGCTACAAAATATTCTGGTCCTCCTTCGCTGGCTAGCACAACCGGCTTGGATGGAAGCATACCAGTTTTTCTTTTTCCTATGTATTGAGCGTGGTATTGTTTACCATCATCCTGGCCTAATACATCAAAATATCCACCTAAATTTCTTTGAGGAACGCTGTCTGCTTCATTTAACAAAGATCTGGCTTGTGCGATATTGGTCAATACAGTTGCAACTCCTGAGGCAATAGCTGCAAGGTTGGCCGGAAAGGTTAGACTGGCTCCAGCTGCAACAACACTGGCAATGGCTTCTCCTGATTTAGCTAATAATGTAATGAGAGAAAAAGTCTTAGCTGCATTGGCTCCTTTTTCACCTGCAGCTGCAAATAAATCTGCAAAACTTTGAGTAAGGGTTGCTACTTCTCGGAAACCTTGTGCAACTGCATTTAATTCAGCTTGCTGTTTTGCTTTTTGAGCTGCTAGGTCTTCCTTATCATATTTATCATTAATTTCTTTTTTCTTGCGCCTATACTCGTCTGTTACGGCTTGTACATTTAATCCATATAAACGAGCTAGCTCGAGTAATTGCTCAAAGTGTGCTTCTAATGACTGTAGCTCCAGCTCTCGATCGGAAAGTAAAAATTTATTGACTTGCATTTCAGCATCTTTTCGCTGTTCGATTTGCTGAGTTAATATTTCACCTAGTTTTTTTGCATCTTCAAGTTGTTGCTCCTGGTCTCTAAGCCTAAACTCATCTCTCAATGTCTGTAGCTCTTGTTCTAATTGTGTTTCCAGTTGTTTTCTCAGTTCCGTTGCACCTTCAACTTTCTTCTCCTCCAGCTCTTTCGCTGTTGTAATTTCTTTCTCATAACGATTTTTGATTTCTTGAAGGCGGCGGTCGTCTTCTTCCAGGCGAGCCAGTTCAGCTCTTTTACGATATTCTTCTGTAATTTTCTCAAGCTCTTCTAGTTGTTTTTGTAGTGCATTTTCTTGATCAGAACCATTTGGTAGTGTAGGACTAGTTGGACCACTACCATCATCATCTCCTGTAGTGTTATCGAATACGCTTGATAACTCTATACCCAGCTCTTTAGCAGCTTTTTGAGCTTGTAATAGGTCTTCTCTAAAGTTTAGGATTTCTTCTTGATTCTCTTGAAATTTCACTTTTAACAAGTCAAGCGCGAAAGCAGGATCTCTTGAATCATCTTCTACACTAAATATTGTAAACCCCTTAAATCCTTCCTCTTTTTTTCTTTCTTTTTGAAGCTTAAACTCTTCTTCAGATATCTTCTTTTGAAGCTCTAGTTCCTGTTTCTTTGCTTCTATTAATTTGTTTTGTGATTCAACAATTAATTCCTCAGCTGCTAATAAAGTGATTCGTTCTAAGAACTTTTCATTGGCTTTTTCCTGGGCTTTTGCAATTTCATCAATGCTCGTTTTTTCTGTAATGAGGTTTGGTAGGTAATCTTTGTATTTATTATTGATCTCTTCTATTAAGATCTTTCGATTTTCTGAAGAAAGATTCCCTCTTCTGAGTGTCTCAATCTCAGAATTAAATTCTTGTCGTAGATTTTCTACTGATTCTGATGCCTTTTGATTGGCTCCGGCCATTTCTGCAATAACGTCAGTAACCTTGCCTACTACTTTAAGACTCTTTTCAAAAAGGGGTAGAAAGGCAGTGGCTAGGCTTGCATTGATATCCTTAATTCTTGCAGTCAGTTCAGCTTGTTTACGAATAGATAAGTCTGCATTATTAGCAAAAGCAGTTTGTGCATCAGTAGATTTTTCAGTAATCAATTCAAGGGTAATTAATGCCTTGGCTTGTTCTAAAGCCGTGCCCGTTAGTTTTTTCATTCCCTTATCCGCAAGTCGCCTGGAAATGTCAGCTTCACTAATCGAAATACCT
>JBCBCD010000251.1:0-8372 GCA_038530915.1 Bacteroidota bacterium | reverse complement strand
GTAATTCATTTATTATTTATAATACTTTTGATTTATAAAGTTTAGATGTTTAGTGTTTAGAATAACGCACTTATGCCTGCGGCAACGTGAATAATTAGTTGACACTTCGCCGAAGGCTGAAGTGTACTTGCATTAAAACCCTAAACTTCTAAACCAATAATTTGAATTCTTTCTAGCTAAGGTAATTGTTCAAGCATCATCTTATCTTTTTTCGTCATTTTAGAAACCACCATATCATAAGAATGATCAATGAGTTCCTTCAAAAATTGGTCATCTAAATCTCCTTCCAGCAAGACGGTATTCCAATGTTTTTTATTCATGTGGTAGCCTGGTTGTATTTCTTCGTATTCTTCTCTCAATTCGATAGCACGTTCGGGCTCACATTTTAAATTGACGGCGGGTACTTCAGCATCTAGTCCGGTAATGGCAAATATTTTACCTAGTACTTTGAACGTCAAGGTTACTTCGTCAAAAGGAAAGTCTTCACTTGCAGCTTTTTTACTCAGGCAGTATTCACGGAGGGTTTCTATATCCATTTTTTATTTGATTGTATCACCATCGAGTCGAAGGAGTTACATGGTGAGAAAATTATCACTTAAATAACGCATTAAAAAAGAATTCAACTGCTACACCTAACACTAAAGCCATAACCACTGCAGCTTTAGACAATGCTTCCAATTTAAATACATTCTTGAAAGCAATCCATAGTGCTACACCACCACTTATTAAGAAAAGGACGGTAGCATACAAAGGCGTATTACTACCGAAAAGGCCTAAAAGGCTGAAAATAGGATCGAGAAAGGCCGTAAAACCGAAAAGAGCTAGTAAAAAATTGGTTTTTTTGTGGCCTATAAAGAGGTTGATGCCGGCGGCTAAAAGTTCTACACATATGGCTATGGAGCCAAACTGTCCCAAAAATGATAGCCGCATATAAGCATTCACACGTGTAGGGAATACCAATTGGGTGTAAAATATTCCTCCCAGTACCAAAGCAAGGATAATGAAAATCGATGCGATGAGTTTTCTGTTTGTCATGGTATTTATTTGCTTTTCACGATAGAGTTGTCCAAATGGACAACTCTATCGTGAAGATAATCATTGCTTCGCAGCCTCTAAAGTCAATTTAGCATTATACTCTTTTTTGAGTTGGGTATATCCTTCCAAGAGCACTGGAAATGTGGTTGGGATAGAATCACTCTTACCCAGGGTTTGTGCAAAATGCACATAACCTATCACTAGTAATTCTTTTTGCAAATCAACGGCTTTGGATCTTATTGAAGGATCATTACTTGCTAAATAATCAGATAGTTCATTTAGGTAATCATCCTGCTTTTTGGCTTCAAATATTGGGTATTCATTCTGAATATTGTAACCCAAAATTCTTAGTGAATCTATAGAAGTAGTTGGAGTATTCGCAGTTTTAGTGACAAGATTTGCTTCTGTTATTCCTTTGTCTTTTTTATCCGGTAACAGTAAAAAACTAAAAAGCAATAGCATGCAAATAGCACCAATTACCAGTTGTTGCCTGGTCAGCTGAATAGTGCCCGAAGATTTAGAACTTGCTTTTTGCTTAGGTGAAGATTTTAATGATTGTTGAGGTATTTCAACATCTTCTTGATCTCTATTAGTAATAACTTTTTTTTTCTCTAAAATTGCTCTTTGCTCCACCAATTGATTGATATCCTGGAGCAATTGATTCTTTTTATTCTGGTATTGTTGGAGTTCCAATTTAGCATTTTGTGCCTGCTCAATATTGCCTGCCAATTGCTTCAGGTTTTCCTGCATTTGTAAAGCCTTGGTGTGAGCAGACCGCGCATAAGTGTTGGCTTGTTCGATTTGCTGTTTTAATTTATCTAGTGATTGTTCTTTCAAGAAGATTTCAGCATCCAGGCTTCCTATCTGATGCAACTGCTTTTCTATCATTGCATCTTTTAATTCCAATGATAGGAAGGGCAAGCCTCTTTTATTGGCTACTACTTCTGAAACTGCCTCATGTTTAGACGCAAAAATTCGCCCTAAATTGGTATACTCATTTTGAAAGGCATCAATAAAGCGGAAATTATCCCTTGCATGATTACTCAATTGACCATAGTAAGCGCCGGAAGCTTCTTCTATTCCTGTTTTTCTAGGCTGAATAGAATGGATCAGTTCATCCAAACTATCCGGTTTTAGGAAAACAATGGATTCAAATCCAGCTAAAAAACGTCCATTGTCTTGAGCGATATAAGGCTTTACATTGGTGGCCAATTCTACTAAAGTATTATAAACAGAAAAGCCATCAGCCATGCAATTTTTCAAAGCAATCACACTTCCATAAAACCCTCCTTGTCGATTGCGCTCTTTTTCCATTGCAAAACGGTAGAGAACAAAATAATTGATCGTAT
Source organism: Bacteroidota bacterium (assembly GCA_038530915.1). Lineage (GTDB taxonomy): Bacteria > Bacteroidota > Bacteroidia > Chitinophagales > Saprospiraceae > JANQPA01. Next base: position 5,988 of record JBCBCD010000251.1, on the reverse strand, counting down.
CTCCATCTTCAATGGTACGAATTCCGGCCAGCACTTCTGTCCCGTAAGGAGCGAGGATTTCTCTATTGTTTAGATCTATGATGTTACCGATGTCTTTTCTATGTAGTACACCGGCAGTTTTTGCATGGAATCCATCAGGCGTACCTATGATCCCATAACCAATATATTGAGATGAGTCCATTGATTAGAATTGAAGCTTAATAGAAAATTAATTACCCAAATTGCGCATCATTTTCTCCCACCAGGAGGTACCTTTCACTGGAATGGTCTTACCAGTTATATTTTGATACATCCATCGCTTCACTACATCAGCTTGCTGCTGATTGACATTGGCGATGACCGTCTCTGTCGTTGGACCTTTAGGGATCTCAATGACATCTCCTACACTGTAATATCCGATAGAGCCATCAATTTGAGTTAAGAAATTATAGGTTAGCTTCATATGCTTGGCTACAAAAGAACTGATATCATCTTTGTATCGACCATTGTATTGATCCCATTTAGAAACCAATAACAAGACTTTTGGCTTGATGAAATTCTTGTGTTTTTTCCTCAGGTAGTCCAAAAATTCAAACATGAATAAATCATCTTCTCTCGCCCTACCCTGCTCCGTCACCAACAAAAACAGCATTTTCACTTTAGGACTTTTAAGATAGATGTCAATGTTATCAGGTAAGTTGCCGCCAGTAGGATCACCTGTTACATAATCACGCTCTAGTTCTACCTTATTGAGGTCCTCGCCACTCATTTCCAGAAAAGTCAAGTTGACTGGCTTCTTCGGTTTACGAGGCGTATACTTTAGGTCAATTTCAGTGATTTTGTTGCGAGCTGTACGCTCTAAAAACAAGCCTTCTCTTCCTTTTTTAAATATTTCTTTGAGAAGAAAAATACCTTCTTTGTTGTTGCGGTTTCTCACTTCAAGTGAGCCTGAGGGATGGGTTCCCATATAGTGGCACAAAGAACTGATGATGGCAGTTTTACCACTACCAGGACGTCCAAACAAAAAGATGTAATTGGTTTTCCTGTTTTGAATGGCCTTGATGGCAGGAATCCAACTCTTATCTATTTCCTCATCTTTTTCTTCAGCTTCCATAGTACTCGTGTAGTTGTTGTAAGAGTCATTTATGGTTTTAGTCCTTTCTTGTTGAGGTTGTTGAGGGGGAGGCAATTGTTGATCACCATAGTTGTGCTGAAAAAGGTCCTCCATATTTTTTGATTGATCTTTATCTGTCGATTTATTAAAATTGTCCATTGCTTTTAAGTTTAATTGAGTTGTGATTGGAAGAAAATACTTAGCTGGCTACTTTTGGGCCTACTCTCTTAAGTCCTCCAAATGTTGATTTTTCATAATAACCTCCATCATTCCAGTCATCATCGATGTCTTCATCATCATCCTCTTTTCTTCTTACGGTTAGAATGATGTACAAAGGAACGAGTAAATCTACAGCCAAACTAGCAACACCAGCTATCCATGCAGCTTGAGGATTATCTCCACGCATTGCAGACTGAAAAGAATGGCTGATCTTACCTACTTGTGAGTTTTTAGACCGCAATGGTTCATATTCAAACTGGTCTACCCCAAGATAACCTTGAGACAGTTCTCCAATGGTATTGTGTATTCTTGCAGTTTCATCCAACAGGAGTTTTCCGTTGGCTTCCAAAAGTTGATTGTCCAATAGTACCTGATCTATTTCTGGTTTGATACTATCCGCCATAATGTTAATTTGAGTGACCAGCTTATTGGCATCGCCGGTAAGGACACTCAATTGATCGTTCAATAGGTTTTCTACCTGATCTCCCATCAGTTGAGCCGTTTCTGTGTAGTCTTTACCTCTTAGAATGGTAACGGTAGTTCCTAATTCAGCTTCTATTTCTTTAATTAACTCCTTTGTACGTTGACCCATTCCCGGGTTTCCAGGGTTGGTAATCTGAGCTTCCATCGCACGTTTTAGAGGTAAAATGGTAGCTCTGATGTCTTCAGCATTATTGGAATTATTTAAAGAAGTAATGGCTTGTTGCTGAACGCCTTCTAATTCGGATCTGAATGTTTTCAATTCATCTTCGTACAATTCTTTACGCATAAATTGACTATAAAATGCATTGAAGTTACCGGCAAAACTGAATGTCGTTACGAGAAGGTAAAAGCCGAGAATGCCCCAGATGGCAAAGCCATTGCGGAGATGATCTCTAAATCGATAATTCAATAAAAGGATGAATAAACTGATGACTATGGAAAAGGCCCAATTGAACACAGGACCTGCTAATTCATCATAACCTCTGGCAGTCTGAATAAAACTTATAGAAACACAAATAAATGCCAGGATAATCAATATAAGATTCTCCCATGCGCCTGAATTCTGCTTTGGGCTTGTCATGTCGAGCGATTTTTTTTTGATGATGTAGTTCAGAATTTATTTTCATATGATTAGTTAAAGCGTTTATTGTTGGATAGATGTTTCACCTACTTCGAGTCTGACTACTCTTAACAATAATGCTTAAACCAATGCCTTTCGTAAAGACTTTACCAACATATCAGAATCTTAAAGCAATCGCTTTTTTTTTCGACAAACCCTTTGGTTCGCTTAGATTAACATAGAAATCAGTGCGTTAACGATTTTCCCCAAATTTATATTGTAGAAGTTTTAGTGTAATGGTTTAAAAGTTTCAAGGTAAACTTTTAAACCATTACACTATTAAACATTTATGCCAATAAAATCTGGTATTCCAATTTTGTCAATCTATACTGTGCTACATTGCGATATTCCCCATTCTTCTTGAAATGTTCCATCATTTCTGCTTCTTTAATCATCCCATTTTTGATCATCACCTTGCCAGAAGCAGGGTTTTCCAGTGTATGATGAGCATAAATCTTATTTAACTCTAAGGTTTCAAAGCCAAAGCGCAGGACGCAGGCTACTGCCTCTGTGACTATGCCTTTATTCCAGAAAGGTTCAGCCAACCAATACCCCATTGCTGCCCGGTCAAAAGGATCCTCTAAGCGAAGACCAATGCCTCCAATGAATTCCTGATTGTATTTTTGCCTGATGGCAAAAACATAATGGTTTCCTTCATCAAAGCCTTTAATGGCCCTCTCAATCCATCCGATGGCATCTTTTGAAGCATAGGGAAAGGGGATATTTAATGTATGACGTGAAACGTTTTCATTATTCGCGTACTTCACAATACAGTCAACGTCTTCAATAGAAAGACTATTGAGCAGCAATCTGCGAGAGTACAATTCAGGGAAGGTAGAACTCTTAACCATCATAGCAAAAATGTTATAGTTAAATGATGTTGCGAGATCTGAAAAAAGTTCCCACAATTTCAACTTTCTTCTTTATAAGTCAAAATTTCCAGACTGAACATTTTTGCCTGCTGTGACATTTTAAGAATGAAGATTATATTTCCTTATAAGTGAAGCCAGTGACTAAACTTATAAGTCAATGTTGAAAAACCGCTTTATCTCATAACATAAACCCAAATCATGCAAGAAGACATCAATCAAATAGATGAAGCTATCGTTGGCGAAGAAATTACTTACAACGAAAATCATATCAAGCAACTTCAAGTTTTAGATAATACACTACCTCAACATCTTGACATTCTTCCTCTGAGTCAAAGACCTATTTTTCCTAGTATTACTATTCCACTTACTTTTTCAGGAGCTAAAAAAATAAACATCCTGAATAAAGTGATGGAAGAAAATGACGGCTATATAGGATTGGTACTTACTCAGAATTATGAGGAAGAAGATTATACCAATTCTACTTTTTATGAAGTAGGAACTGCCTACCAAATCATGCGCATTATTCCTGTTGCACAAAATACAGTACAAGTTCTGGGACGCGGTGTTGCTCGTTTTACTCAAAAAAGAGTCCTAATGGTAGAGCCTAGTTTAAGATGGGCGGTAGAATATGAAAATTTAACCAAGGTAAAAGCCAATCCTGACCTAAAGGCCTATATGATGGCCATCAGTTCTGAAATGAGAGAGCTCCTCAAACTCAACCCAGTATTTCAGGAACAAGTTAATATGGTAGTTGGGCAATTGAATTATGATGCCCCCGGCCAAACCATGGACGTTATTAGCAACTTGCTGTCTGGTGAATCTGAAGTATTACAGGATTTGCTCGAAACCTTCCCTTTGATGGACAGAGCTGAAAAGTTGTTGAAACTCATCAAAGAAGAATTGGAAGTTGCTAAGATCCAACAAAAGATAAGCAAGCAGATAGAAGAGAAAGTCAATAAGCAACAGAAAGAATATTTCTTAAGAGAACAGCTAAAAGCCATTAAGAAGGAGCTGGGCATTGAAAAAGAAGAAAGTGAAACTGAAGTCGAAAAGATTGAGAAGAAATTGGCCAAACTTGAGCTTCCGGAAGAGGTGCTAAAAGTAGTCACTCAAGAGTTGGATAAGCTTAAAACTTTAAATGCACAATCTCCTGAGTTTTCTGTGACCAGAAATTACCTTGAAAATATATCCGATTTACCATGGGGCGTCTTTTCTGAAGATAATAACGACATCAAATTGGCCAGACAAATACTGGATAAAGAGCACTATGGCTTAAAAGAGGTTAAAGACAATATTCTTGAATTCTTAAGTACGATTGCCAAACGTGGCAAAGTATCCGGTTCTATCATTTGTTTGGTAGGCCCTCCAGGTGTTGGTAAAACTTCGATCGGTAAATCTGTGGCCAATGCCTTGAATCGTAAGTTTTTCCGCTTTTCTGTTGGTGGAATGCGAGATGAAGCTGAAATTAAAGGACATAGACGTACCTATATTGGTGCTATGCCCGGTAAACTTATTCAGGCTTTAAAGAGAGTTGAAAGTTCTAACCCGGTCATTATGTTGGATGAGATTGACAAAATTGGTAAAAGCTTTCAGGGAGATCCCGCTTCTGCCCTATTAGAAGTTTTAGATCCAGAACAAAACCAGACCTTCCTGGACCACTACTTGGATTTACCATTTGATCTATCCAACGTATTGTTTATTACAACTGCCAATCAACTGGATACCATACCCGGCCCTTTATTGGACAGGATGGAAGTGATCCGATTGTCGGGTTATGTATTGGAAGAAAAAGCTGAAATAGCAAGACAATATTTGGTTCCCAAACAGCTACACGAACATGGCTTCAAAGAGGATGAAATCACCATCACGGATGATGCCTTAAGATTTATAGCCGATAAATATGCACGTGAAGCTGGTGTAAGGAATTTGGAAAAACAAATACGGAAGATCGTCCGAAAAGTCGCACTAAAGCAGGCAGAAGAAGAAACGGTACATTTCACGGTAGAAAGAGAGGACATACCAGAATATCTGGGACAACCCATTTACAGACCGGAAAAATTGTATGATCAATCAAAACCGGGAGTTGTATTAGGCTTGGCTTATACAGCCTTAGGTGGAGCTACTTTATACATAGAAGCAGCAGCAGTTAAAACTGGTAGTCCTGGTTTCAAACTAACCGGACAATTGGGTGCAGTGATGAAGGAATCAGCTGAAATTGCCTATAGCTATGTTAGATCTTTATTAAGTCATAAAGAAGATGAAACAGCTGGTTTTTTCAGTAAAAACAACATCCATCTACACGTACCTGCCGGAGCTACGCCTAAAGATGGTCCATCTGCGGGAATTACTATGACATTGGCGCTTTACTCTTTAGCAACTAACCAACCTATAAAAGAAGGGATCGCTATGACCGGAGAAATTACCTTAACCGGAAAAGTGCTTCCAATAGGTGGTGTAAAAGAAAAAACCATTGGTGCTCGTCGAGTAGGGATTAATGAATTGATCTTCCCAGAAGACAACAGGTACGATTTTGAAGAATTACCAGATTACATCAAAGAAGGAATCACTGCTCATTTTGTGGGCCATTTTGATGATGTATTGAAGGTTGCCTATTCATAAATTGCAGTTGCAATTTATGAATAGGCAAGTTGTTGGTTGTTGGTTTTTAGTTTTTACTACGGCATAGATGCCGCAGAACCAAC